>CAJCIW010000026.1 GCA_903970455.1 Verrucomicrobiota bacterium
TGAACGATTGGATCTCCAAAAAAGATTGGAAGAGCAACGTCGTCAATTTTGCCAAAACATACATCAACGAATTGAAGCCGCGGGCGATCACGCGGGATATGGAGTGGGGGATTCCTCTGCCGATTCCGGGAGCCGAAGGGAAAGTCCTCTATGTCTGGTTTGATGCGCCGATCGGCTACATTTCCGCCACCCAGGAATGGGCCCAGCTGCACCAGAAGCCGGATGCCTGGAAAGATTACTGGCTAGATCCCAAGACAAAATATGTTGAATTCATCGGAAAGGACAACATACCGTTCCACGCCGTCTTCTTTCCCGCCATGATCATGGGGCAGAACACTCCTTACAAACTGGTCGACGAGCTTCCCGCAAACGAGTTTTACAATCTCGAGGGAAAGCAATTCAGCAAGTCGGAAGGGTGGTATATCGATCTGGAATCCTTCTTTAAGCAATTCACGGCCGATCAAATCCGTTTTGCGATTGCCTCCAACGCACCGGAATCTCAAGACTCGGAATTCACCTGGAAAGACTTTCAAGCGCGCTGTAACAATGAACTCCTCGGCAAATATGGGAACCTGATCCATCGCACGCTTGTTTTTGCCCAGAACAATTGTGAAAGAAAAATTCCGGAGGCGAAACAACTGCACGAGTATGACCAGCAGTTTTTGGAGAAGGTGCACGCACTTGCCAAAGAAGCCGACGATGCTTATGCCCATTTCCGGTTGCGCCGCGCTTCCCAGGTCGTGATGGAACTGGCCCAGCTCGGCAACGTTTATTTCGATGGGAAAAAACCTTGGATCGCTGCACGCAGCGCCATGATGCATCAGGACATGGCCAATACGATTGCTTGCTGCCTTGAGTGCATTAAGGTGCTTGCTTTGATTTCATTTCCCATCATCCCGTCATCTGCTGAGAAAGTCTGGAAAATGTTGGGCTTTGCAACAACGCTCTCGGATGCGAAATGGGATGAAACCGCCACGTCCCTGCTTCTCTCCGGGCAAGCTTTGCCCGAACCAAAAATCCTCTTCACTAAAATTGAAGATGATGTGATCCAAAAAGAAATCGAGAAATTGCATCAAATGACAGTTAAAACAAAAGTTTCGATGAAAGAACAGGTCTCGATTGACGACGTGCGCAAAATCGACCTGCGCGTTGCCAAAATCCTCCACGCTGAAAGGGTTCCAAAAAGCAAAAAGCTCCTCAAGCTGACTGTGGACCTCGGTTTCGAGAAGCGTACCATCGCTTCAGGGATCGGCGAAAAAATCGAAGATCCTTCCACTCTTGTCGGCAAACATGTCGCAATCGTCGCCAACCTCAAACCCGCCGTCATGATGGGCGTTGAAAGCAATGGGATGATCCTGACAGCCGATACCGCAGACGGCTTCGAATTGCCCCATTTTTATCACTCTCAACCCGGATCAGAAATTTTATAGATGAAGAAACTCATTCAAGGGATCGTCGAATTTAGAAAAGGGTTGACAAAACAAAAAAGAGAGCTTTTTGCCAGATTAGCTCTTGGGCAAAGGCCCGATGTTCTTTTTATCGCCTGTTCCGACAGCCGGGTCGTTCCCAATCTTTTCGCTTCTACAGAGCCCGGCGATCTGTTTGTGATCCGTAATATGGGCAACTTGATTCCTCCCGTCGAGTCTAATGATCAGGAAAACAGCGTTCCTTCCGCGATTGAATTTTCTGTCATGACGTTAAATGTCTCCGACATCATCGTCTGCGGCCACTCGGAATGCGGCGCCATGCAAGCCCTTTCCCAAGGCGTAGAAAAACTGACCTGCCCCCATTTACAGTCGTGGCTGAAATACGGAGAAGAATCGTTGAACAAACTCCGGAAAGGAGTCGTTATCGATCCCTCTTTGTCCCAGCACAATCAACTCTCCCAAGTCAATGTTCTCGTACAAATGCAGCATATCCTCAGCTACCCATCCGTCCGGGAACGGGTTGAGAAAAAGCAATTGCGCGTTCACGGCTGGTGGTTCGATATCGCGCAGGCCGACGTCTATTGTTATGAGCAAAGCCTTGAACGCTTTGTCTTGATCGATGAAAAAGAAGCTAAACTCATCCTCGAACGGCTGGGATAAATTTAGAGACCGTTTCTTTTAACCCGGTGTGCCTTTTAAGCACTTCCTCGTTTCTAATCGCAATCGCAATCGCTTTTTTTGTCCCCACAAAAACCACTCTTTTCTTCCCCCGAGTAAGTCCTGTGTAGAGCAGATTGCGGAACAGCATTTTGAAATGGGAGGTGTGGACGGGGATGATCACGCAAGGGCACTCGCTTCCCTGGTATTTGTGGATAGAGACAGCATAGGCTAGGATCAACTCATCGATCTCAAGGAACTCATAGGGCACTACCTTACCCTCAAAAACCACTTTCATCGTCTGATCGGTCAAGTCGATCTCGATGATTTTGCCGACATCCCCGTTATACACTTCCTTCTCATAATTGTTCCGAATTTGCATCACTTTATCGCCGATATGAAAACAGCGTCCGAAGCGAATCAGGGGAGTCGGGGATGGATTGAGCTGCTGCTGAAGGAGTGTATTCAGGTTCTCGCTGCCGATCAGCCCCCGCTTCATGGGGGATAACACCTGAATATCGTCGAAGCGATGGAAGCGATGCGATTTGGGCAAGCGGCTAGCCACCAAATCCAGCACGATCTTCACGACATCCTCAGGATTTTCCGCCTCAATGAATTGAAAGTCTCCTCCAGGATGGTAGGAGATATCAGGGAATTCCCCCTTGTTGATGCGGTGTGCGTTCGTCACGATGAGGGAGCCCTCGGCTTGACGAAAAATCTTCTTGAGTTGAGTGACCTGAATTCTCTCCGATTGAATCAGGTCTTTGAGAACATTTCCCGGCCCCACGCTCGGAAGCTGATCGATATCTCCAATAAAAATCACTCTTGCTTCGCTCGGAATCGCTTTAAGCAAATGGTTCATCAGCTGTGTGTCGATCATGCTCGCTTCATCGACGATGAACAGGTCGCATTGCAGAGGATTCTCTTTATTCCTTTTGAATTTTCCTGTCTTAAAATCGAACTCGAGCAGACTGTGGATCGTCGATCCCTTCTTCCCCGTAATTTCGGTCATCCGCTTGGCTGCTCTTCCCGTAGGCGCGGCCAAAAGAATCCGCTGCGTGATTTTTTCCGAAATGGCGAGGATCGCCTTTGTAATTGTGCTTTTCCCCGTTCCTGGCCCTCCGGTTACGATCATCATCTTTTCTTTGACGCCCTGGCCAACTGCGCTCTTCTGTTCCGGAGCGAGCTCGATCTTCAACTGCTTCTGCACCCATTCGAGCGCTTTCTCCACATTGACGGACCGTATGCGGCAAACCGACTCTGTTAATCGCGCCAGCTCCCTTCCGATCCCCACCTCAGTCAAGAACAGAGGTTTGACCCAGATCTTGTCATTCTCTTTCACCAGCTCCTGTATTTCAATCAGCGCTTCAACTCTTTTCTCAATCGCTTCTTTAGAAACCTGCAAAATCTCTTCCACTTCAGGAATCAGCTCCTGCAACGGATAACACACATGACCGTCATTAGAAAGCTCCCAAAGCGTGTGTTCTATCCCCGCATCAATCCGGGAAGAAGAGTCTTGGGGGATGCCCAGCGCTTGTGCAATCGAATCCGCAGTCTTGAATCCAATCCCGTGAATCTCCTTGGCAAGCTGGAAGGGATTGGCCCGCACCTTCTCAATGCTTTTTTCCCCATAATTTTTGAAGATCTTATGCGCATAAGAAGGACTGACCCCATGACCCCGCAGAAAAATCATCACCTCGCGGATCAATCGCTGGTCGTGCCAGCAAGCTTTGATCTTCTCTACGCGCTTTGCTCCGATCCCTGCCACGTCGAAGAGCTTATCCGGGGATTTGTCGATCACCTCAAGGGTGTCCAATCCAAAACATTTAACGATCCTCTCTGCATAGACAGGACCGATCCCTTTGATCATCCCGGATTCAAGATATTTTTGAATCCCGATCAAGTCAGACGGGGCTTGAACAGTAAAAGATTTGACTTCGAACTGTTGCCCATATTCCGGATGGATCTTCCATATCCCCTTGCAGCGGATCGTCTCGCCCGGCTGAACCGAAGGCATCACTCCCACAATGCAAGTAGGGTCCTTTTTTTTCGGCTCTTTCAGCCTGGCTACGGTGAATCCCTTCTCGCTTTCGGTAAAGACAATGCTGTCGATGAACCCGTAAATCTCTTCCATAAAAGAGAGAATAACCCCGCTCAATAAAATTAAATAGTTAAATTTTTTTATACCTAAATCCGCCATGGCGGAGTCAGGTATACACCACTTCCACATTAAGGAATTGCCGGAAAATCCACCTATAGAATAAGATTGTCACTTCTGTTCCGGATTAGCTCAGCGGTAGAGCAGTGGACTGTTAATCCATTGGTCGCTAGTTCGAATCTAGCATCCGGAGATTCGCTGGTTGATGTGACATTGCGACAAGGGTCTGAAATAGCTTGCGCAGTGTCACTGACAGCTTTTCCCCTCGAATTTAAAGTTCATCACCCAACGTAAAAGTTAAATAAATCGGATGCATCGCTTTGAGAGGGGTTTAAAATAGTCCTGTTTAAAGCTTTGGGCGCGATATGCCATTGGAATCTCGTGTGGGTTCCTTAGACAGAATTTTAACAGAGAGGGGGCCTATTAGCTTCTCCAAGGCCTCAAGATCTATTAATAAATCCTCCTTCTTCTCTTTAATGCAATACTCTCTTAGATGAGCAAAAGGTGCCTTTTCAGAGAGATGACAATCATCTTCAAGTTTCGTAAAAATCTTCTTAACCAGAATCAAAGCTTGTTTTTGTGATGACGGATGATCTATAGCAGTGCAAACATTTTCAAAAAAAGCTCGCCCATTTCTTGCCGGGGTGACCGGTCTCCACTCACCGTCATTCCATCGTGAAGGCAATAAGCGGAGGTGTCCTTCTTTATTTAGAATACGAATATTATCTTCATATAAAATTTCTCCTGTAGAAGAGACATCGACTATTTTTATACAGTTATCCATATACGAACGATCTCCTCCATTAGCACTCAATCTATAAACATGCTTTCCTTCGAGCTGTTGTAGTGGCCTCTCATTGATCAGATCCAGATAAACGACTCCCTCTTTTAAAATAATAGCCTCTTTTTTCCCAGGAGTTCCTTCCGCTACGCTGGTGCTCTGTTCAGGCTCAGGTGCTACAGCGACTTTCCCTTTATCTAAGACGAGAAGCTCTAATTGCCCATCAACAACTTTCATACAGACTTTGGCATCTGTCTCTAAGATTTTTCCTTCGATACGACTTGCTGTAAGCTTAGGGAGCAGATGCTCTTTAATTTTTCGATGGATGTCACGAGCTCCCATATTCAGATCCACGTTGAGAGCAGCTAAATGAACAACAACTTTTTGATCCCAAGTCATATCGAGTTTGCGCCGTCCGAGGCCATCTTTAAGGTGCCTCAGATACTTTTCCACAATCCTTTCCATTGCTGGTTGGCTGAGAGGGCGAAAAACAACGACTTTGTCAAATCGATTATATAATTCTGCAGAAAATGTCCGAATACAAAGGGCTTTTAACCGTTCATCTAGATTATCCCGCACTGCTCTTTCCATCTGTTGATAGATCTCACGGGAGGCGAGATTGGTTGTAAGAATAAAAATAGTCTCAGTAGCGTTCACCTCTTCTCCCATAGAATCCGTTAGACGTCCCTCATCAAAGAGTTGCAAAAAAATCTTATAGATATCGGGGTGAGCCTTTTCAATTTCATCAAATAAAACAACGCAAGCAGGCGTGCTTTTTAACTTATTTACCAGCTCACCTCCTCGATCAGAATTTACATATCCAGAAGGAGATCCAAGCAAACGGCTAACTTTATGTGATTCGGAGAATTCCGACATATCAAATCGGTGTAGAGGAATTCCCATCTCATATGCTGTCATTTTAGCAAGCTCAGTTTTTCCCACGCCTGTTGGGCCAGCAAAAACTAATACTCCTCTTGGTTTTGCCTCATCGTAAAATCCCGTTCTTACACGCTTAATCATCTCTGCAACACAGTGCACGGCTTCGGGCTGGTCAATGAGTGATTGATTCATCCGCTCTTCCAGATTTTTCAATCCAGCAAAATCAGGTTGTTGATTTACCTCTTTTGATACAACCAGAGTACTGGGGGCAATTGACATGCAACCTCAAATTTTTTTTAAAAAGAAAAGACACTATCAATTTTAAGGATTTATATCAATTTAGTACGAGCACGACTATCGGAGAATGATATAGAGCTACCCAACACAACTGATCAGGCTGATGCCCTATATAAAGAGCCTGTTGGGTTATCAGAATTTCTCAAGTTTTCCCATTGAATGTAACAGCCTTGGGAAGGCGAGATGAGGGAAGAAAGCTGGTTGTTGCTTGTAGCAAACGCCGTAATATTGCCGTAGTTACCAATTTCGCTGCCTTGAAATGAATCCCCCTCTATTACTACGAATCTC
The DNA here is from genome assembly GCA_903970455.1 of Verrucomicrobiota bacterium. GTDB lineage: Bacteria > Chlamydiota > Chlamydiia > Chlamydiales > Rhabdochlamydiaceae > CAJCIW01. The sequence goes on from CAJCIW010000026.1 coordinate 6,488, forward strand.
TAGAAAAAATTTGCTTTCCCCTGTAGACTTTGGCGATATAGGTTGATTTAAGGTCATTAGTCTCTTTTGTCTGATGGCGGCGTGTTGGATCATCGGGGGTGTTAGATTCATGTCAAAAAAGATTCTCATGATCGCAGGTCCCAATGGAGCTGGCAAAACGACGATGACTCTAGAGCTCATTGCTGAAGGCTCTGTCCTTTATGAGTTCATCAACGCTGACGAGATTGCAAAGGGGCTCGCCCCTTTACATCCAGAAAGTATGGCACTAACTGCTAGCAAATTGATGATTGGTCGACTCAAAGAACTCCTAGAGAATAATAAGAGTTTTGCATTTGAAACGACTGCTTCAGGGACGAACTATATAAAGCATTTGCAATTGGCAAAATCAAAAAAATATGAGATTAATCTTATCTTTTTATGGCTTGCAAGTCCAGAAGAAGCAATAAGAAGGGTAGCTCAGAGGGTGAAGCAAGGTGGTCATTATGTTTCCGAAGAGATTATTGTTAGGCGTTATTATGCTGGACTCAATAATCTTTTAACACACTATTTAACTCTTGCTGATAGAGCTCATATTTTAGACAATTCCTCACAAGAATCCATTAAAAGGATAATCGCTCGGAAAAATATAAATGGTTCTTTAGATATAATAGATGGTGCTATTTGGGAGAAAATTGAAAAGGTTACTTATGAATGACGATTTTAGTGAAAAGATCTTAAAAGCTCATGCAAGAAGCTTCCAAAGAGCCCTTGAAACAGCTGTCCGCACAGGTACTGCTCTTGTTTTTACTCGTAATGGGAAAATCGTAGAGGTCAAACCGCCCTATCGTTATGAGCTTGTGCCTATCAAAGCTGCCAAGAAAAAAAAGGCAGAATCACGGCATCGCAAAAAATAATCGATTTTTCCCCAAATTTCCCCCCACTTGCTCGCAAAAGTCAGCAACAGTAGCTATCCGCGGTACCCGTCCCAGCCAATAGGAATGCTGGGAGACCCAAAGCCTCTATAGCTTATTCCTCCGCGATAGAACACTATCGATAACAAAAATTTTGTTGTCAAGGAGTTCGGCAAGAAAAAAATTGAAGTAAAAGCTAAACTATTTCAAGCTGTTTCTTTCTATTTCGGGGAGGGGCCTGATGTCTGTTGCGCAATGCAACCAGTTTGGAGTCCGACACGATCAACTCATCTATCAAAACAAGGATCCTGAAAGAAAAATGCGTGTTGTCCTAGGTGGATCGGGGGAAGGGAGCACAATTCGGGCTTTGTTGGAATACGAAAGAAGGGAGCGTCCCAATTGGGTCATTCAAGCTCTTTTTACAGCGACTTTCGCAAAAAGTAACACGCCGTCTAAAATTTCTCAAATTGGCCGAGAATATGAAATTCCCGTCATTTCTTTAGAAAAATCGTACGGAGAGTTTTCCAAAGAGGAGCGTGCGCAAGACGCATCATTGTCAGCGGAAAAAATTAGAGTTTTATTTCACAACATCATCCTACAGAAGCTAAACGATTTAAAAGTAGAATGCGATCTGGTCGGTTTAGCAGGATACATGCTGATTGTCCCGGATGAATTTATCAAGCACTTCAATCATGCTGTGATTAACAGCCATCCCGCTGATCCCCAAAAATATAAAGGGAAAAATGCTGTCCTAGATGCCCTTTCCTCAGGTGAAAAGGGGAGTTATACGGTCATTCATTGCGTGACATCAAAAATGGACGAGGGATTAGAGCTAGTGCGGGGCAAATTTGTCCCTTATACGGGAGGAGATCCCGTTACCGAAGAGAAAGCAAACGCACATCAGCAAAAACAAAAATTAAAAAGCGATTTCCCAGCTTATATCGAAGCATTAAATGCGATAGCCGCCGGAAAATTGGGATTTCACGGTCCACTATACCACGCGCAGGAAGGTTTTGTAAATTTGGACTCTGCGAGGCAAAGCAAAATCGAAGCGAAGCGGCCGAACGAGGAAGACCATTCCCGAATAGGGAAGGCTGACGAGAAGGATCGATTTGGCAAAGCCGCAGCCAGTCCAAATTCACAAAACGTGACGGAGTGTGGTAAAATCAATATGGAGAATTATGTTTAAATGCCTGATCCTTTTCTTATTGCCGTTCGCAATGATCTGCGGAGAGACATATCGTGAGGCGGGAGTAGATATCGATGCTGGAGATGCTCTCGTGGAAAGCATTAAACCTCTTGCAGCACTCACCGCGAGACGGGGTGGGGATGCTATGCTGGGTGGCTTCGGCGCTTTTTTTGACCTTGCTCAAATCGATTACGAAGATCCTATTCTCGTCAGTACGACAGATGGTGTGGGGACCAAGTTAAAAATTGCTCAGGCAATGAAAAATCACAAAACGATCGGTATTGATTTGGTGGCAATGTCTGTGAATGATCTGATCGTGCATGGGGCTGAGCCCCTCTTTTTTCTCGATTACTACGCAACGGGGGCTTTAAATGTTGCGGAAGCGACAGAGGTCATTGAAGGAATTGCAAAGGGGTGTCAGCAAAGCGGATGCGTTCTCAGCGGAGGGGAGACGGCGGAGATGCCTGGTTTCTATGCGCCGGAAGAATATGACCTTGCCGGATTTGCTGTAGGGGTCGTCGAACGATCCCAATGGCTGCCAAAACTTCAATCGATCGAAAACGGAGACGTCGTTCTTGGATTAGCTTCTTCAGGAGTGCACTCTAACGGCTTTTCATTAATCCGCTCGATTCTGCATCGGCAGAAAATCGATTTGGCCGCTCCTGTTCCATTTCCTTCCTCTCATCGAACGGTAGGGGAGGCCCTTTTGCAACCGACGAGAATCTATGTACGCCCTCTTTTGCCTCTGATTAAAAAAGGTTTGATAAAGGCGATGGCTCATATCACCGGAGGGGGACTTATTGAAAATATTCCACGGATACTACCAGAACACGCCGCCGTGGAACTCAACGCTAACGAATGGGAAATACCCTCGATCTTTCATTGGATTGCCCAGTTGGGAAACGTGAATGAGAAGGAGATGCAACGCACATTCAACTTGGGGATTGGGATGGCATTGATTGTTGCAGAACATGAGGCAGCAAATGTACAGAAGGAGTTAGAACAAAGCGGTGAAAGGGTATTTAGAATTGGAAAAGTTATCCCCGTTGAATCTCAGCAAGAGAAAGTGTTCATTCAAAACTATCCTAAGAGCCGTAGAAAGATCTTGGTTGTAGGAGGAGGGGGAAGAGAACATGCTCTTGCTTGGAAGATAGCGCAATCCCCGCTTGTAGAGAGGGTGTTCGTTGCGCCAGGAAACGGAGGAACGTCTGAGGAGAGAAAAGTAGAAAATATTCCTCTGCATCCAACCGACATCGATGGGCTTATCGCCTTTGCTCAAAAAAATGGGGTCGATTTTATTCTACCTGGCTCCGAGGTCTCTTTGGATGCGGGAATTGTAGATGCCTCTTCCGAAGCAGGATTGCGCTGTTTTGGCCCAACCAGGAAAGGTGCTCGTCTTGAAACTTCAAAAATTTTTAGCAAAGAATTTATGAAACTGCATTCTATTCCCACAGCTCGCTACCAAAGCTTCTCTGATTTTCAAGAGGCGAGCCTCTATGTTCAACAGCAAAAGATGCCCATTGTAATCAAGGCGGATGGGCTGGCGGGCGGTAAAGGAGTCATCATTGCTAAAGATCAAGGGGAAGCATTGGCCGCCTTAAGGCAAATGATGATCGACACAGCTTTTGCAGATGCGGGTGAAAGAGTTGTCATCGAAGAATTTCTCGAAGGGGAAGAACTCACCTTTATCGTTGCTACAGACGGAGAGACCATTCTTCCCCTGGCAACTTCCCAAGATCATAAAAAACGAGACAATGGGGATCGAGGTCCGAATACCGGTGGTATGGGAGCCTACTCTCCTGTTTCCCTTTTTACGGGGGAGATGGAAATAGAGATCCTTCAAAAAATCATGATGCCTGCTATTCACGGCATGGCCGAGGAGGGATGCCCGTATCGGGGGTTTCTCTATGCTGGACTCATGATCACGAAAGAGGGACCCAAAGTATTGGAATTTAATTGCCGTTTGGGAGACCCGGAAGCTCAGGCTATTTTGATCCGTTTGCAATCGGATTTAATACCGGTTTGCGATGCAGTCATTGATGGAAGGTTAAATACAATTTCACTTCAGTGGGATCCCCGATCTGCGCTTTGTGTCGTGTTGACTACAGGGGATTATCCCGGTTCTTCCCATGGAAAAGATCGTATTCAAGGATTATCCGGGCCAGATGGGAATGATCTGAAGATTTTTCATGCGCAGAGCATCAAAGTGGATAATGATTTTTATACCGCTGGTGGTCGCATCCTTTCCGTAACAGCTTTAGGAAACTGTATTGAAGAGGCTCATGATAGAGCCTATGAATCGGTCCGGCATATCGAATGGCCGCGCATCCATTTTCGCTCCGACATTGGTTTTAAGGAGTTGGCGCGTTCCCAGCGAGATCAAAAATAATGAAAATAATTATATTTTTCACTCTAGCGATTCTGTTTTGTTGGAAAACAGAATCCCTCGTTTTGTATGGGGAGAAAATCCCCAGAGGAACCTCTTCATTGCAACGGATCGAACGCGCCGTTCAGAATATTGACAGCGCTATCGTTCAACTCGATGCCCAGTTCATTTATTTTGTCGATCTCATAGCCCCTTTACATCAAGAGGAGTTGGATAAACTGTGCAAGATACTCAATGCAACCCTTGCTCAAAGTAGAATCAACGATGAGGGCTTTCAGGCTCTTGTCATTCCCCGCTTAGGTACAGTATCTCCCTGGTCATCGAAGGCAACAGATATCTTGAGAAATTGCGGAATAGAAAATATTCGTAGGATTGAAAAAGGAAAGATTTACTTCTTGCGTTCTAAGGAAGAACTCAATTTAGCAGCTGTCGCTCCTGTGTTGCATGACAAAATGGTGGAAAGCTTTTTAGAGAATATTGAGCAGGGGAAACATGTTTTTACCCACTCTGAGCCCGCCCCTTTTTCTTTGGTCGCCAAGGAAAAAGAGATTCTCGAAGAAACAAACAAAAGGCTCGGATTAGCTTTGTCTCCTCAGGAAATAGAGTATCTACTTAATAGTTATGAAGAGTTGGGCCGTGGTATTTCCGATGTGGAATTGATGACATTTGCGCAGGTCAATTCTGAGCATTGCCGCCACAAGAT
>CAJCIW010000027.1 GCA_903970455.1 Verrucomicrobiota bacterium
TCGAAGATGATGTTCCAGCCAGCTTTACTTATCTGAATGGAATCACAAAAGGGATGTCGCGCGCAATGAATTTGACCTCTTTTTTAAAATTCCCCAAAGATAATTTACAAATGATCGTGATACAGACGCATTCAAAAAATGAACTCGAAGATGCAGAGAGATTTTTTAAGGCTTTTGTCGATCAACGGTACTTGAGCTCGAATGCGAGAATCGTTATTTCTGACCATTATTGTTATCACCAATCCTATATGAATGTATCCGGAGTTTCGCAACTGGGAGGCGAACTTGTCGAAGTGTTGGACACTTCGAGTTTTTATGGTATGGTCCGCTATCTAGAAAAATGGAAGTCAGCCATGATGCCCTTGCAACTTGCCAATTAGAAGTAGGAGTAGGAGCGACGCAAAGGCGCAAGTTTGCGCCTTACGGTAAAGAGGTTGGGAACGAGGGCTTGCAAAAGGTTTCTTTGATGCGCAACAATGTCAGCAAGGAAAGGAGCAAATAAACGGGCAATGTCAAGAATGCGGCTTTATAGGCATGAATAGAAAAGACACGAGCACCATCGACCAATTTTCCATCCCACCCCATATCGAGGAATTTTCCGGTGAGGGGGTCGGAAAATGCTCCGAAAAGGGCATCGAAAGCGTTCATAAAACCGATCGCTGTCGCTGCAAGAATAGGCAAGCTGATTTCGCGGATCATGGTGAAACAAAGGAGGAAGCTGCTGATAGAAAATCCGAATAAAAATAGTAACAGGATGATAGATGTCTGAGTGAGGCCAGGCGCGTAAATCACGCTGGATATCGTGATCAGGGCTAAAAACGTGCCCCAGAACATGACGACTTTTCTGCGTCCTAGCCAATCGGAGAACCAACCGAAAAAGGGAGCTCCGACAGCAAATCCGATGAAAATCGTAGACACAGCCTGTGCGGAAATGTTTTGAGATACGGCAAAAGCTTCGGAGATGAAAGAGACTCCCCAGAGTCCGCCAAAAATCATCACAGGGGCGAAAGCAAAACCACTGTAGATAGAGAGCCACCACCCCTGGTTGTTTTTTAAGACTCTTTTCAGGCTTTCGATAAACGAGATGCTTTGGGAGACAATATGGCGTTCTTTTTTATGTTCTGGGGAGAGGTCGCGAACGACGACCCAGAAAAGAGCTGCAAGGACAAGGCCGATGATTCCTATGATCTCCATGGCATAACGCCAATCCATGGCATCGATGAAGGCGGCGAGGGGAGCTTGCCCTCCAACAGCGCCGAGCATAGCAACCGTCATCATCAGTCCTGCCATGAAAGCGAATTGCTTCATCGGAAACCAATTGGCGATTAATTTTAAGCAGTTGACGGCGGCAAATGCCGCGCCGGCCCCTGTGATGAAGCGGCCAATCCCTGCGACGAGGAGGGTGTCCGCTCTGGCAAAAACTAAGCTTCCTAATGCGCAAAGGGCGATTGCGACCGTCGTGACTTTTCTTGGGCCGATCTTATCTAAAAGGAGACCAGCTGGAATCTGCAGGAGGAGATAGGCATAAAAATAGCAGGCGGCCAAATTACCTAGCGCGGTGCCCGAAATGTGGAAAGTGCTCATCAAAGTCGAGGTCATCACGCTTGGAGAAACTTCAAGGGCATATTTGTAAAACATGAAAAGGGCGCTTAAAAGCCAAATGACCCATGCATGCATATTAGTGAAAATGCTTTTGCGCTGTTGAGTTCTCTGAAGGGTTACCTTGGTCATAGCAGTTCCGTGCTTAGAAAATTTTAAACAGGTAAATTGTAGAGCTGAATTGGGCATTAAGTCAAGTTCTCTTTTCCTCCTCCGGGAGTAAAAATCGTTGCAAAGTCGAGGTTTCAGCTTGCAAAGCCTTCCGATTTCAGCCAAAATAGCGCAACAAAAAAATTTAGGTGGAAATATGAATCATCAAACTACAGGTAGAATGAGAAGTGTTTTCCTATCGGTATTGACCGCCGCATCTTTAAGTGTTTATGGCGAAGAGCCGAAAGAGATAGAACAAAATTGGGAACAGCTGGAAAAAATCCAAATGATGCGCGACGATGAAATCCTCCTCTCTCAGATGCTTCCGATCGTGCATTGTTCTTTTTATCCAAGCAAATACGAAGAAATCCTTTTGTCCCAGCTGCGTAATTCCGAAAGTTCTACAAAGCAGTTCCGAACGGTATCGGAAAAAATTGGCGATTTGCTGGTCAATAAAGTGATCGATTGCCTTCCGACAAAGATCATTGAAATTGAAACTCCTGTTACCAAATGCATGGGTACAGTCCTATCGAGCAAGGTCGAATTCGTCTCGATTATGCGGTCCGGCGATGCCATGCTGGAGACTTTCTTAAAACATTTTCCAGAGGCAAATGTAAGCAAATTCTTGATTCAACGCGACGAAAAAACGGCAAAGCCTCAATTCAAATATATGAAAATTTCTCCCGACCTGGGATCGGGAAACTCTGTGGTGATCACTGAACCCATGATCGCTACTGGCGGAACGCTTGAGATGGTGATTTCGATGCTTAAAGCAAGGGGAGTAAAAGAAGAGAATATCATCGTCGCCTCGATTTGCGCAGCTCCCGAGGGACTTATTTTGCTCAACGAGAAATTTCCAAAGATCAAAGTGGTCATCACAGCGCTTGATCAAAAGCTCAATGAGAGAAAGTTCATCGTACCTGGACTTGGGGATTTCGGAGACCGCTATTTCGGCACTTCTGATAAATAAGGGGTTGTAAGGAAATAAATTTTACAATTCCCGAGGAGAAAAACGGTTCAGATCTTGAGGGTTTTTCCGCAGCGGGTGTTCCTGTCACACCTGCAAGGAAAAATCGTCGTGAGATGAATCGATTTTTCCCTCGAGAACTATAAAAGTTA
>CAJCIW010000028.1 GCA_903970455.1 Verrucomicrobiota bacterium
GTGGAACAAATTCCCATGCTCATAAAACTCTTCCCCATGGTCGCTTGTCACGACGACAACCGCATCCTCGCCGCCAGGAGAATCTTCTAAGGCTTGGATAAACTTTCCAAATAGATCATCGATAAAATAGAGCGCGTTCCGATACCGGTTCTTGATTTTTTCCAGCCCATTTCCACCCATTGCAGCGCTAATGTAATTGATCTTTTCCTCAAAAGGATAAAATTTGGACATTTCAGTTGGCCAACTATAATCAAGATGAGTGGCATCCAGGAAGGTGATGAAAAGCCTACCGGAACTCCCTTTTTTCATCTCCCCCAAAACACTATCAATCGCCTTTTGATCCCGTTCAAAAGGCTCGTCGCAATCTTCATCTTCAGAGATAAACAAAGTATCGGCCAAGTGCTCTCCTTCGCCAAAAATCACCCGATTCATTTGGAAATATCCCAACCGCGCCGACGAAGAGACGTAAATTTTATAACCCATTTTTTTCAATAACTGCAAAGGGATGCAGCCTCCTTTAGCATCCTCCAAGTTCCCTTTTCCCCAATAAAAAGGAAATTGGGAATGAAATAGGGAGAACCAGGAAATATGGGTGGCATTGGCATTCGCAAGAGCGAGATCAAAAGAAACATGATCATTTTTAAAACGGGATAAAATCGGAGCATTTTCTGGAGTGATGAAATCCTCTCTGAGGGATTCGACGATGAACAAATAGATATCAGGTTTCCGAGAAAGTGAGAAAAATCGGGAGTCCAACCCCTGAATCAACTCTTCTTCTCCACGGGGTTCTTGCAAAGTCGACTTTAACGACAAATAGTCGATTTTCTTAGGAAAAAACGTGCATTTCCAGGGAAGGGTTTTTTCAAAGCGGGCGAAGTGTGTTTTTGAAATGGTATTCCTCAAATTAAAATGCCAGCCCGCCAACAACAAACAGATGGAGAAGATCGATGCAGCAAATCTTAAAAAATGAAGTGACCTTTGCCTTTTTTGAGCCCACTTTTCTGTGATCCGATAGAGAAAAATACCAGATAAAAGCAAAATGATCGCTGCGAATCCAAACACTATCCAAATGAAAATCGAGACATTGCTTGCGAGCAGCAACTCGATGAAATTGGAATAGCTCATTTGGGCCACAAAATTCAGGGCATACCAAAACGACATGTCCATGATCCGGACAAGGGGAAAATCAATGAGATGGCTAATAAATAGAAAGAAAGCGATCAGAATGAACAAATTTTTGGCTCGGGGGAGATAATGGATAACCAACCCGGCTAAAATGATTAAAGCTAGCGTCTCAAGGACGCATTGGGCAAGCGCATAAGCCGTAAAAAAATAAGTCGACAAGGAAGGCGCAGCTTCGATTAAGAAAACATGAAAAATATGAACAATTGAAATAATACAGAAGTAAAAACCAAAAAAAATATAATTAATTGGCTCGAAAAGAACTCTTGGTATTTCCCTCTCCTCATTCATCTTTCAAGACAGGCTCGATTTTGCACATTAAATTTTTTTTATGGAGAATAGAGAAAATCTTTTCAATACAAATAGCTACATAAACGCTTTAACAAATCCTTCCCAATCTTTTTTTTGTATCAACTCGGTGACTTCTTCGGGATTGGCGCCTACTTGATGGCAAAAACCCGGAATGTACATATACAGGTTGTTGTTTGCAAATTCTTCCTTCATCCTTCCTGAAAACCCGTCAATAAAAGCATCCCACTTAAAGGAGCTTTTTTTAATTGTTCTCAAACTGCTTCTCAGTTCAGCGCTTGACAGGATGTAACCTATGAATCGCATCGGATGAACATGTTCGATCTTTTTCCCCTTTTTTTCCATTGAGCGCTTGACGAAGGCTAGCTGCAAGATGTTTTTTTCTGCCATTGTATTGACGATGATTTTGATGATGCGCTTTTCTTTGTCGGTGATAGGTAATTGATAATAAGATTCCGTTTCAAGCGGGGCGTCATTAACGAGAAGGAGGAAATGATCCGCTTCACGTCTCAAAAACGGAGAACGCTCCTCTTCCTCTTCTTCATCTTCGCAGCAATTGGAAGCAAGTTCATCGCGATTCGGCTCGAAGTTGCACTCACATTCATCGATCATCTCTTCAACATCTGCTACAGTTAACATCCCTGCGAGCTCAAGAGGGTATGTGACCTGGATGTATCGATTCTTTTCCAAGAGAAAAGCATTCATATCGGAAATAATCTCCTCCCACTGAATCGCTGTAACAACGTCCAAAGAAGCCCTCATAAACGCATTCGCCGCTGGACAGCACTCCCCCAATAAAAATTGATCGACAAAGTAAGAAGCTAGAAAAGCGTTGTCCGGGAAGTCTGCTTGAGAAGCTAAATAGTGCAATTGCCCAAGCGCTCTGTACTTGACCCGTTGAAATTCCTCTTCAAAAAAACCTTCTCTTCGCATGGTCTCATCTTGAAAAAGAAAATAAGAGAGAAGATTTTGGGATAATTCCAGGGGGACAAGGGAATAGCCGTTGATGGGATAAAAAAACCGGGGGTAAGGATGGACCCAAGCCTTCTCAAGACTCCGGGAGCAGATCTCGAGCCGCTGCTGAAAAAGATCCTTTAAAAGAATCGATTTCCAAGCCTCTTTTAAATCTTCCGAAGTTTGTACCGACTTTGGCCTAGCGCAATGGCCGAGGCTTAGGGCAACATTTGTGATTCCAGGGTCCACGCCGATCTGGATCGAGGGGGTTAACGATTCCTCGTTTAAAATCAGCTCGCCGAAATGCGTCTCGATCAACCTTTCCATTTGGCCCCCAGGGAAATCCCCCACCGCGACAACGGCAATCTCATTGGGACACACATTCCCTCGCGCAGGCAAATCCGATGCCATAAAATTCAAACTCTCCCCAGCAAGACCCTCAATGAATCGGGAGGAGGCTTTCTGTTTGCAATAATGAAAAAACTGCT
>CAJCIW010000029.1 GCA_903970455.1 Verrucomicrobiota bacterium
ACTCATTTATTTCCAGCAACTTGCGCTAAAGTCTATTAGATAACGCGCCCCACAATAGGAGCCAGCTGCCGCAGGGAACCCATCATTTGGCTGAATTGTTCGAAATTCAGGGTCTGGTCTGCGTCGGAGAAGGCCATATCGGGGTCGGGGTGGATTTCGACCATAAGGCCGTCAGCGCCCGCCGCAATGCCTGCCCTTGCCATCGGGGCCACCATTTTGCGGATGCCCGTCCCATGGCTGGGATCGACGATTATGGGTAGGTGGGAGAGCTCCTGGAGGATGGGCACGGCAGCCAGGTCGAGGGTATTGCGGCTGTAGGTCTCGTAGGTGCGGATGCCCCGCTCACAGAGGATCACGTTGGGGTTCCCGGCGCTGAGAATGTACTCTGCGGACATGAGAAGGTCTAGATACGTCGCGGAAAGGCCTCGCTTGAGAAGAATAGGGTTTTTCACGTTCCCCAATTTTTTAAGGAGGCTGAAGTTCTGCATATTGCGTGCGCCGATTTGTAGGATGTCCGCATAGGCGGCGACAAGTTCGATCTGATCGGTATCCATGACTTCAGTCACTGTAAGCAGGCCATGAGCTTCACCTGCTTTTTTCAAATACATGAGCCCGGTTTCCCCAAGCCCTTGGAAAGCATAGGGAGACGTACGCGGTTTAAAGGCGCCGCCTCGCAAGATATTCCCTCCATTTTCTTTGACCGCTTTTGCGCAGGCGAAAATCTGCTCTTCCGTCTCTATACTGCAGGGCCCTGCCATGACAGCAAGCTGCTTGGCGCCGATGATTCTTCCCCTGCACTCGATTGTCGAGCGTTCGTTTTTCAATTGCCTGGCAGCGAGTTTATACGGCTGCGAAAGAGGCAAAATTTCTTCGACAAAAGGGAGGGTTTTAAATTGTTGAATATCGATCGATTTGTCGATGCCGGCGACAAGAGCGAAACACAGCCTTCCTTCTCGTTCGACAAGATTAGCTTTGATCCCCATCCAATCGAACCGTTTTTGGAGATTGTCAATTTCTTCCCGCTTGGCTGTGCGGTCAATCAATACGATCATAAATGACTCCTTGGGTCGATCTGTTTGGCTAAATCGGTTAATATCAGCGGGGCCAATTGACGACCCATCGCTTCGACAAAGTATGACCCGACGACGAAGCCATCGGCAGCAGATGCGATGGCAGCTTGCGCCGTTTCCCGGCTACCAATCCCAAAACCTGCGGCAACGGGAAGAGCGGTTTCTTGCTTGATGCGTGCGATGTCGCCTCTAAAATGGTCTGGCAGCGCGCTCCGCATCCCTGTGGTGCCTTTTTGGCAGGCATAATAAATAAATCCCTTTCCCTTTTGCACGATCTTTTTCACCCGCTCTTGCGGAGTTGATGTTGAGACGATGAGAATCGGATCCAAAGAAGAAGGGGGTATGAACTCATAAGAGGTGTCGACAATCAGGATTCCATCAGCACCCGCTTTCTTGGCTTGCTCTAAAAAGTTCCTTCCGGCAGCCAGAATAGGGTTGGTATAGCTGAATATCACGACAGGCACATCGCTCTTTTTACGGAACTCTTGTAAAAAAGAGATCAAATCTTGCGCTTTTGTCCCATATTCGAGAGAGCGTTCCATTGCTTTTTGAATCACAGGGCCGTCCGCAACAGGATCGGAAAAGGGAAGACCGATTTCCAATAAGTTGACTCCCCCACCCACAAGCGCAAGAGCTGCCTCTAGAGAATAGTCTAACCCTCCATCTCCTAAAGTGAGATAGGCGATAAATGCGGCTCCTTTGGCAAAAGCATCGGCGATCATACCACTCCTCGTTCTATCAATTGTGGTAAATCTTTTTCCCCTCTTCCGGAGAGGTTGATGAGAATCACTTTCTCTTTCGGAAACTGTTTCCCAATTTTCATCGCATAGGCGAGCGCATGGCTCGATTCCAGCGCGGGGATAATCCCTTCCGTTTTCGATAAGAGTTTGAAAGCGGCTAACGCTTCCTCATCCGTCGCGCTGGCATAGCTAGCCCGGCCCGATTCATATAAGGCAGAATGGTGGGGTCCCACCGCCGGATAGTCCAATCCTGCAGAAATCGAATGGGTCGGCATCACCTGTCCATTTTCATCTTGCAGCAAATACGTGTAGCAGCCGTGCAAGACACCTGGCTTACCCCCATTAAAGCGGGCAGCGTGCTGGCCAAGTTTGTTCCCTTTACCTCCCGCTTCGACGCCGAGGAGCGCGACGGCAGGGTTATCGATGAATGCAGAAAAAATGCCGATCGAGTTCGATCCTCCTCCGACACACGCGATGACGAGATCAGGGTCCCGGCCAATTCTCTGATGGATTTGCCTTGAAGCTTCGTTTCCGATGACGGATTGAAAAAAGGCGACCATTTCCGGATAAGGCGCGGGACCAAGGGCGGATCCTAAGCAATAATGGGTATCTTCATATTGGAAAGACCAATCGCGCAACGCTTCGTTGACAGCATCTTTAAGCGTCATCGCCCCTTTTTCCACACCGATCACTTCAGCGCCGAGGAGACGCATTTTGCTGACATTGGGCGCTTGCCGCTCGAGATCGACTTTGCCCATATAGATGAAGCACTCAAGACCAAACAAGGCACAAGCTGTCGCTGTTGCCACGCCATGCTGCCCGGCTCCGGTTTCTGCGACGATCCTTTTTTTGCCCATCTTCTTTGCGAGCAGACATTGTCCGAGAGCATTGTTCAGTTTATGCGCACCCGTATGCAGTAAATCTTCCCGCTTCAAAAAGATGCGGGGCCCATCGATAGCCGCAGCGAATCGTTCGACTTCGGTCAGTGCGGTCTCCCTGCCTGCGTAATTGGTGAGTATCTCTAAAAATTCTTCGTAAAAATGGGGGTCCGAACCGAAAGTTTCCCAACCGTTTTGCAATGCAGTGATCGGGGCGATTAAAAGTTCGGGCAAATAGACTCCGCCGAATTTATTCATAGTTTCTTACCTCATGGATCAACTTAAAAATTAATTCCCGGCTCTTTCTCCCCTCTTTTTCGACGCCGCTGGACACATCCACGCCATTCGGCCGAAAACGGCGGAGTGCCGTTTTCACATTTTTAGGGGTCAACCCTCCCGCAATCAACCAGGGCTGAACTTGAGGAGGAATAAAACTCTCGAAATCGAGCTGCGCCCCGGTTCCGGGTTTTTCGGTCTCCATGAGCAGAAGATCGAAATGGGGACGGAGCTGAGCGTTTGGCTCATTGATAAAAATCCGTTTCAGCTGCTGCGGCAACGGTTCGGAAAGGCCATATGCTTGGACAATCTCAATGCCAAGAAATTGGCATGCCGAAGCGATTTTCGATGCAGATTCGGAGACAAAGACACCCACAGGCGTTGCACCATTTTCTCGTGCAGCTTCCGTAATTTTTTTCGCTTCGTCCAACGGGACCGACCGGCGAAACCCGGGAGTCAAAATCATACCGATGAAGTCTACCCCTTCTTTCGCCGCAAAAGCCGCTGTTTCTGCATCTTGAATTCCGCAAATTTTAATGAGCATGAACCAGCTCCTTCAGCAAGCTTTCAGGATCTTGAGCTTTGACAAGAGCTTCTCCAACCAGTACGGCATCATAACCGGCCCGGCGCATCTTCCCGGCATGCGACCCGTTCTCAATCCCCGACTCGGCAATTTTGATAACAGTTGGCGCGAAATGAGGGGCCAGCGCAACGGAAGTTTCTAAAGACACCTCAAAAGTTGTCAAGTTTCGGTTATTCACGCCTATGATTTCCGCACCAGCGATATGCGCCAAATGCAGTTCATGGACATCGTGCACTTCGACGAGAGTTTCAAGTCCATAATTCTTGGCTTCGCGCACAAATTCCGGGAGCCGGTCTTGGAGCGCAGAAGCGATCAGTAAGACGGCATGAGCACCAGCTCTAGCCGTTTGGTAAAGTTGTTTTAGATCGATGATAAATTCTTTACGCAGCACAGCCACTCCGGGGCAGGCTTCGATCACCTCTTTCAAATCTTGAAGAGTGCCGCCAAAATAGGGCTCATCGGTCAAAACAGAAATCGCAGCAGCGCCACCTGCGACATATGTTTGCGCGAGCAAGGCGGGGTCAAGAGACACATTTAAAATGCCTTTCGATGGAGATCTCCGTTTGATTTCCGCAATGACGGTTAAAGTGGGTTTGCGCAAAGCTTCTTTCAATGTGATCGGAGGAGGAAGCCTTAAAACCTCTTGCTGCTTGCTCTCTAAAATCCGGGCCAAATAGCTAGACATTTTTCCTCCAGCGCTTTAAAAGTTCATTCGCTTTTTTGTTTTTTAAATGGTTCTTGGCGGCATCAATACCCTCTTGAATGGAGGAAGTTTTTTCATAGAGGTACAAAGCGACGCCCGCATTCAAGGCGATGGTGTCCGCAAAAGGCGTTTGTGCGCCGTCGAAAGCCTCGCGTATTTTTCCCGCATTGTACTCTGCATCCTTGCCTCGAAGATGCTCCAAGGAACAACGCTTCATGCCAAACTCTTCGGGATTGAGAAGGAAGGGTTTTATTTTTCCATCTGCAACTTCAAATCCTTCCGAGGTCCCTAAACAGGAGAGTTCGTCAATCCCGCAGCCATGAAAGACAATCGATCTTCGCGTCTTCATCCGTACTAACAGATGTGCGGCAGTATCGAGGAGTTCTTTGCTGTAGACGCCGAGCATGAAATGTTCCGGAGAGGCAGGATTGAGGAGCGGGGCGATGATGTTGAAAAGAGTTCTTGTGCCAAGCCCTCTGCGCACTTCTTTCAATTGTTTGAGAGCAGGATGAAATTCCGGAGCAAAAAGAAAACCAATGCCGAGTTCTTCAATGGAACGGCTAATGCTTTCTTTCCCCGCTGCGATATCGATCCCTAAAGCTTCAAGGACATCAGCCGACCCGCACAACGATGAAACGCTCCGATTGCCGTGTTTAGCCACCTTGACGCCGCAGCTGGCAGCGAGGATGGCGGAGGCCGTAGAGATATTGAGTGTATGCGCTCCATCGCCGCCGGTACCGACGATATCGAGGACGCGGCTATTCACATTTAAGGGGACCATGCACTCTCTCATCGCTTCGATGATTCCGAACAACTCTTCAATGCTCTCCCCTTTCGCCCGCATCAACATCAGAAAAGAGGCCGCCTGATAAGGATTGGCCCCGGCAAAAATCTGATGCATGGCCAGCTTGCTTTCTTCTGCGGAAAGATCGTTTTGAACGAGCAATTTTTCCAGAGCTTGTTTTAACATATCTTCGCTTCCTTCAAAAAATTGCGGATCAGCAGTTCCCCTTGCGAAGTCAAAATCGATTCGGGATGGAATTGCAGCCCAAAACAGGGATATTCATTGTGTTTGATCGCCATGACGATCTCATGCGCATCTTCCGCTTGGACGCTTAAAGCCGCAGGAAGCGAGGCTTTGTCGACGATGAGGGAGTGATACCTCCCTGCCTCGCAAGGAAGCGCGACCCCTTTAAAAATCCCTTGGCGGCGATGGAAAACAAGCGATTTCTTCCCATGAAGGATTTCGGGTGCAGAGACGACTTGCCCGCCAAAGGCAACGCCGATTGCCTGATGGCCTAAACAGACGCCGAGGATCGGAATTGATGGCGCGAAGGCACGGATCGCATCGAGGCATACTCCTGCCCCTTCAGGCCGTCCCGGCCCTGGAGAAAGGAGGATGGCTTGCGGCCGCAAAGCAGCGATCTCTTCCAAAGTGATCTTGTCATTGCGAACCACTTTGACATCTCTTTCGATCCCTGCGACCAATTGGTACAAGTTGTGTGTGAAACTATCGTAATTATCGATCAGTAAAATCATAGAACACCTGCCATGGCAAATTGTACGGCTTTAATCACGCCTTTAGCTTTTGCGCGCGTCTCTTCGATTTCTTTTACAGGATCGGAATCAAAGACGATCCCCGCTCCCGTGCGTACATGAGCAACACCCTCTTGAA
>CAJCIW010000030.1 GCA_903970455.1 Verrucomicrobiota bacterium
GCACCATCGTTCATAAGCTTTTTTGTCATATGACCATTTAAGCTTATCAAATTTGGTACGGAAAGCGCCCTTAAAGACATGAGGAAAGAAAAAGGCAATCGATGTAAAAAAGTCTCTCCAGTAAAGAGAGCGAATCAGCTCGTGGTGCAAACTTAAATGGCCGCAGATTGCTGCATAAACTTCGCGAGGGGAGCAGACGGTGAATTTCAGATAAGGAGAGAGATGCGTAGAGTATTCTTCTGCTGGAATGTCTCTCAGAATTTCATATTTTCCAAAGGAACCTAATTTTCTGAGAATTTTAAGAGCCTCCGACCTTCCTCCGATCAACCCATTATCTAGAGTTAGGTTAGGAAAAACAGAGTTGTCTTTTGCAAAGGGGATCGATCCGCGGAAGTAGTTGGTTCCTTTGGTTTCCACGGGAGACACCACTTTCTGTTTTGAAGCATTCCGAAAGTAGGGTGTAAAAATCGCATAAGGCTTCCCATCTTTTTTCAAAGTCTCTTCAGGGGGATGAAGGAGAGCATCATCGAAAGAATGAAATGGAATCTGACCTGTGCTGCACACTTTTTCGAGCTTTTTGTCTCTTTCCAGACTATAGGGAGTATAGTCCCGGTTTACGATTAAAGCCTCAATATGGAGTTCGCTCATACATTGGCTGACAACTTCTTCAGGCTTTCCCTTAAAAAGGAAGAGCTTACCCCCTTTTTCCTTAAGCTGGCTTTGAAGATCTTTGAGAGATTCAATCATAAATTTCAGGCAATGATCGCTTCTAAAAGGATTTCTCTCGATTTGTTCCGGTGTGAAAATGAAGGCGGGGATGACAACTTCGGAAGACTTTAACGCAAAAATGAGCCCTGTATTATCCTCAAGCCGCAAATCGCGCCTGAATAAAAACAGGGATTTTCGAAACTTCTTCTCCATTTTTAACCCTATCTCTTAGCTCCAGTAAGTAAGATCCTCATTCTGCTCCCTTTATGCTCAACTTTTGATTCAACTTGGGTATAAAATATCTATAAGCTAAATACTACACAAGTTATCTATGAAAATTGCCGCAGTATCTCTGCAAATCGCAACTATTAAGATGAGGGAGCAGTCAGTATCAGTCGCTTAAAATTAATTCTATTTTCTAAATATGTTTCCCTCTTGTATTCAGCAAAGAAAGCGTTTTACTTTGTGTGGCTATGGAAAAAGATGTTTTTCAGCACGTGATGGACAAATTAGTCAAGGCCGAGATTCAATCGTCTCCTTTTACTCATTTTTATATCCAGAATGTATTTCCAAAGGAGTTTTATCAGGAGCTTTTAGCTAACTTTCCAGAAACCTCTTCTTTTAAAAAGCTATCTCAAACGGGAAAGGTTGATCCGAGAACTTACGCGGAGCGCCTTGTCCTGCCTTTGCAAGGGGAAAGTTTTACCGAATTGCCTTTTGGGCAACTTTTGTTTTGGAGTCGATTTAATGAGGCGATCAATAGTGATGAGTGGCATGCCATGCTCCTTGGAAAGTTCGGACTTCAAATTAGGGAGCGATTTGGAGTGCACTATGATAGGTTGAGATTTTCCTCGACGGCGGAACTTGTCCAAGACAGCACGAACTATTCTATCGGCCCTCATACGGATCATCCTATCCGCGTTTTGACGCTATTGTTTTATTTTCCAAGTTCTAAAGAGCAATCTCATTTGGGAACCGCTGTTTATCAACCTCTCGATGAGTCGTTGGAATGCGAAGGGTTTACGCACCATCCTTTTCAGGGGTTTAAGAAATTATATACCGCTCCTTTTTTGCCAAATAGTCTCTTTGGATTCATTCGATCCAATCGCTCTTTTCACGGAAGGGAAGTGATTTTGGACAAAGGGATAGAGCGCAATCTGATGAATTATTACCTGCAATGGAATCACAAGTAATCGAAATCCAATCCCCAGTTCGAATCTGTTTTCATCAATATTCTACTGGATCCAGCCCAATTGCGGAAAAAATGGTGAAAATCTCATGAAAAAAACAGAAGAAATCTTTTAGAATAAGGGACTGACCACAAACCCAGGCTTCGTCGCTTTTTGGGATTATTTTGGCCGATTTTCGATTCTTTTTGCGGGGGTAGTATCAACTTGCGTATACTGCCCCCGCAAAAAGAATCGAAAATCGGCTCAAAAGAACCCAAAAGCTGAGTTTGTGGTCGGTCTCTAAAGACGTAAATTGGGCAAAAGCACATGATCAAAACCTAAATGAACGGTAGAATGCAGAAAAACGATTCTAACGCCTCGTTAGAGGATCATCTAAAAGCACTTTTTGGATACAACGATTTTCGACATTCTCAGAAAGAGATCGTGAATGCGGTTTTGGATCACAAAGATGTCGTGGCTATTTTGCCGACAGGGGCTGGAAAATCGATCTGTTATCAGTTGCCAGCGATGCTGCTGCCGGGAATTGCTGTTGTGATCTCCCCTTTGATTTCCCTGATGCAAGATCAAGTCGTTGGTTTATACAAAAACGGATTACCTGCGGCCTTTCTCAACAGTAGCCTGCATTCCGATGAAATCCGCGATTTGTTGAATAACCTCAGCAATTTTAAGTTATTGTATATCGCTCCCGAACGGCTTTCCGATAAAAATTTTATGCTGCACCTGCAAAAGATACCGGTTTCATTATTTGCCATTGACGAGGCCCATTGTATTTCTCAATGGGGGCATTCTTTCCGACTTGAGTATCGACAGCTCTCCTTCTTAAAGACGACGTTCCCCGGCTGTTCCATAGTGGCATTAACTGCAACGGCAACCAAGGATGTGGAAAAAGATATCATTACACAACTGGGCATGAAAGAGCCTCATGTGATCAGGGCAAGCTTTGATAGGCCTAATTTAACTTTTCATATTGAACCGAAGACGACTCCTATGATTCAGTTGCGCGATTTTCTGATCAAGCATACAGGAAAATCAGGCATTATCTACGCAGCAACACGCAAAGTGGTCGATGAGACTTATGCTAACTTGATCCAAGAGGGTTTTAAACCAAGCAAGTATCATGCAGGCTTGTCAGATCAGGAACGGACAAAAGCGCAGCATGATTTTATTCATGGAGAATGCCTTCTTATGGTGGCAACCGTGGCCTTCGGCATGGGAATTCATAAACCAGACATTCGCTTTGTTGTCCATATGGATATGCCCCGTTCGATAGAACAGTATTATCAGGAAGTGGGGCGTGCGGGGAGAGATGGTCTTCCCTCCGAGTGTTTGATGCTCTACTCGGCTCAGGAACTGATGGTTTATAAGGTCTTTTTGAATCAAATTTCCGATGAGGCCGTTCGCCGAACTACCCAAGCAAAGACAGAGCAGATGCTTGCGCTCTGCAGGTCTTCCCAGTGCAGGCGCCATGAACTTCTCCGTTATTTTGGAGAAACTTATCCCAGCAGCAGTTGCAACAGCTGCGATCGCTGTTTAGATGGTTCGGAGCTTGATGAGACGATTGTAGCACAACAGATTCTCTCTTGCGTTTATCGTCTTAAGCACCAATTTGGCGTTAAGCATGTGATCGACGTTCTGCGAGGAGCCAAAACGAAGATGATCTTTGATAGGGGACACGACAGGCTTTCCACCTACAATTTGATGGCTAAGTATTCCGAGGATGATATTCGATATTACATCTCAACTCTGATTGAAAAAGGGTTTTTGGAGCGGTCGGAAGGGGAGTACCCGGTTTTGCGATGGACAGCAGCTTCGCCAAGTGTGACGAGCGGTTCTCAGATAGTGATGATGCGAAAGAGAGTCCACAAAGTGGTGAAGCCCAAGAAAGGCGCCGATCTCCAATGCGATCTCGTTTTATTTACCGAACTTTCCCGGCTACGTCAAAAATATGCACAGGAAATGCGAGTGCCCGCTTTTGTTATTTTCGGAGATCGGTCACTGATCGAGATGGCCAGGGTCTATCCCACAAATCAGGAAGCGATGCTAAAGATCAATGGAGTGGGTCCGGTCAAATGGGAAAGATACGGACAGTCCTTTCTCAATGTCATTGTACAACACTGCGGTAAGAGCCCTTAGAAATGCGTCTAGCTGAATAATTAGATGTCATGGATACTTACGGATTATGAGTCCGCTGACGCCCGCGCCACTTCCCAGCAGCTAACTGCTCGAAATCATAGCGGAAAGCGTCCCTTTCCAGCTACTGCGAACTACCGTCATTTATCGCACTTTTTTGTATGCCAGTGGTCCACAAATGGTCCACGGATTTTGCTGGATTGGTTAAGGAGAAAAACGCATGCATACTGGCTTTCTGACATATATCGTGTGGATTCATTTTTTTTGAGCCTTTGTATACTTTTTATTTTTCAGAATCTCCTGCTCCGCTTCTCTCCAATCCTGCTCCGCTAGACCGTCCTGGTGGCCTCGCTGCTCATATAGTTCGTAGGCGCGTTTGGAGATCTGTGAGGTTAAATCAGAGGAGGTCTTCGGTTTAACTGGATCAAAAATCCGATAGGCAAGCCATTTCACTTGATCATTTACGAGGAACCATACAATGGCGTAGCCCCAAACAAAACCAGCCCATTTCCAGCCGAGAGGTGTCATGAGGAGCCCATAAACTGCAATCAAAGTCGCTATCATTTGCGTGCCGAGGATTGCACCCCATAAAATATTTGCAGGTCGGATGGTCCAGAACGGACCCCGCGTGCGCGTCAGGAAAATCGTCAGATGTCCGGCCACGGATAATTTCAAATACATCAGCGTTTGGATATGTGGACGGTCAAGATGAAAGACGCGCTCGCCGAGATAAAATAAACCGAAGGCAGACACGACGCCGATGAGGCCCAGCGCTGTGGCAACTCCCAGCACCATACGCATATTCCAGCCTTCAGGCTGATCCTTGTAGTGAACATTATCATAAGCAATGGACAGAATGGCGCCGTCGTTGAGCAATGCCAGCATTACGATCATCACAGCTGTCAATGGATAGAAATTAAAGATCAGAATGGCCAGCGTCATGAAAAACAGCACGCGCAGTGTCTCGGCAATCCGATAGATCGCGTAGCTGTTCATCCGTTGAAAAATTTTTCGACTCTCCTTGATCGCATCAATGATTACAGAGAGGCCTGGAGTTAGCAATACAATGGCCGCTGCCGCGCGCGCTGCATCTGTTGCGCTTGAAACAGCGATACCGCAGTCGGCTTTTTTCAACGCAGGAGCGTCATTCACTCCATCACCTGTCATACCAACGATATGGCCTCGTTTTTGCAAGACATCCACAATGTGGAACTTGTGTTCGGGGAATACCTGAGCGAAACCATCAGCCTTTTCAATGGATTCGGCAACCTGCGCCGTCTCTTGCTTCTTTACGTCGCCGAGGCCGGTGGCATCGAGGATGTTTGTACCCATCCCTAATTTTTTAGCAGTTTCCTTGGCAATGGCCAGTTGATCACCCGTGACCATCTTGACGTTCACTCCCATTTGAGTTGCGGTCGCAATTGTTGCCTTGGCGTCTTCTCTCGGTGGATCGAACAAGGGTAATACGCCAAGAAACTGCCATCCTCCCTCTCCATCAGCTCGGGCCACTCCAAGAGATCGAAATCCACGCGCTGCGAATTCATTGACGGCTTTTTCAACTTCAGCTTTTACTTGGGCCACATTAGCCGATAAGGCCAAAATCACTTGAGGCGCTCCCTTGGTCACCTTGAACTCTTTACCATCCTGGCCTTTGATAACGGCTTCGGTCCGTTTATGCACCGCATCAAACGGCTGAAAATGGACCATTTGATAACCCTTCAATGCATCTTTATTTTTTAAACCGCCCAAAACAGCGAGATCAATAGTGTCGTTATTTTCCGCGCGCGATGCAAGAGCGGCATAGAGAATCACTTGCTCAGCGGGAATATTATTTACGCTGAACGGATCGCCGAGTGTTAGTTTGTTCTGGGTCAAAGTGCCTGTCTTGTCCGCACACAGGATGTCTACGCCTGCCAACTCCTCAATAGCCACGAGCCGACTCACAATCGCTTGTTTTTTGGCGAGCAAACGAGCCCCGACCGCCATCGTTACAGACAATACTGTTGGCATTGCTACGGGGATCGAAGCAACGGTCAGGACTAAGGCAAACTGCAGCGTGGTGAGGATTGGATCTCCTCGGAAGATCGCAACGGTTATGATTCCCGCAACCAAAACGCCTGCGAGAATGATCAGATAATTGCCGATCTTCAAAACCGCTTTTTGAAAATGACTAACTGTGTGCGCTTCTTGTACTAGTTGTGCCGTTTTACCGAAGTAGGTATTCATACCGGTTCCGTAGACGAATGCTTCGATTTCTCCCTGCCGGACAATCGACCCTGAAAACACCGACTCTCCAGATTTGCGTGTGACAGGCAATGATTCTCCCGTCAAAGCAGACTGATCTACTTCGACAGGATCGCCATCTAGAAGCTTTGCATCCGCAGGTACAATGTCGCCCGAGCGCAATCGGATAACGTCTCCTGGAACCAACTCGCGTGCCGCCGGAGTGCTCCACTTTCCATCGCGCTTCACTCGGGCCTTGACCGCAAGCTGGGCTTTCAAGGCAGCAATAGCGTTGGCAGCCTTATGTTCTTCCCAGAATCCGACTACTGCATTAGCAAGAAGTAAAAGGAGAATAATGAAAAAATCTGGCCAGTGGTGAACTACGCCCGACAGAATCACCGCTATTTCAATCATCCATGGAATAGGTCCCCAAAAATAAGTGAGGAATTTTAGAAACGGATTCGTCTTCTTTTCTTCGATCTCGTTAGACCCGTATTGAGTTAGCCGTTTTGCCGCCTCCGCCTCACTAAGGCCATCCGGAGAGAATCCCAATTTTTTCTTAACCTCTTCCAGAGAGAGGGATTTTAGATCCTCATTCGCATTGGGATTTTTCAATACTGGAGCTTTAGGTTTATCGGCATTAGGTTCCATTAATAATTGGCCTCTTGGTTTGCCATTAGATA
>CAJCIW010000031.1 GCA_903970455.1 Verrucomicrobiota bacterium
TCAATCTAATAAATTAATATTTAAATAATTAATAATCAATGTTTTGGTCTTAAGCAGTTCGTGCTTTTTTCAAGCATCACTTCGGCGAGGCACCCACCTAAAGCCAACCTTGATCCTTAGGGGGTTGAAGGAGCAACATTGATCATAGCGGTCTGAATTTGCCGGGGCAGCCTTGGTGAAGATGATTGTTTACGATCTCTAATTTCACCGAGTCTCAAAAAAACTGTTCTCGTTAAAGCAGTGGGGGCTTCGCCGTAAATTAGCTCCGGTTGAACACTGTACAATGCGTCCCTCATTCACACAAAGCGATCGCGAAGCTATTTTTTTTTGGGGGGGGATAGCTAAGGAGTTAGCGAGGCTGTCACAGTGACCTGTTTGATCGACGTAGTCAGACCCAAGACCTCATCGCAAGGATCAACGTTCTTTTATTATACCGAAAATGACTCAAAAGTTGGTTTTTGGCTGCGTTGGCTATGGAGCAAATTTTTTGTCTTCACTCGCGTCTTGTGCTTGCACAATGGCCGCTCGCTCCAGGGAAAAAATTTGCGCAACCGTCTTGCCAAATTCCCAACTTCTGAGTCATTTTCGGTATAGTTTGAGGTTCCTCTTTAATATAAATTTCATTGTTAAAGGATAATAGGGTATAATATTTTTTTTCAGCACTTGTCTGACTACTGGAGGATCCCTTTGAAAAAAGCCTTTTTTTTCGTCTCTGTTTTGGCAGTACTGTTGTCCAATATAGTTTTTGCATCCCCTTTAGTAACGGGACTTACACCTAATCAAGGTCCCGTAGATGGCATGAATACTGTAACCATTACAGGAAGCGGGTTTACCGGGGCTACCGAGGTGGATTTTGGAGTTAAAGCACTTACTTCAGGGGAAGCGGATTTTGTAACAGTCTTATCAACAGGACCGTAGTAAGCGATCGTTCCTGCACGAAAATCTGCTCCAACCCTCTTAACTTTAGTTCCCATAGACTCCTCGGTTAAAGAGCTCATAATCATGACACTCAACAATTTAAAAAATGTCTACGCATATTCGATTCTGCATGCAATATTATCATATTTAAGGACTTGTAAAGACAGGCAAAACCCACTATAATTGAAGAGAAACTCCAGCTACACTTATAAACACTTATACTCTTCCTCGCAGGAAAGTTCCCTGCGAGTCCTGTGCTCTTTTAAATTTATCTTCCCAATGTAGACTCGATTCCCCGAATGGTGAGTTTGCCAGCTTTCTGCTCGAGACTGAAACTTAGATTCCCGAAGCGCCATGTAAGGGTGAGTGGAGAAGAAATCATGAATTAAATTTGGTGACTCTGAGTTCAATTCCAGGAATTTTTTAAATGCTTCTGCCATAGCAAAGGGATCATACCCTTTTTCAATAAGCAGGCTGAACCCATATTCATCTGCTTCATCTTCTTGTGATTTACTAAATAGGGGTTGGGTTAGCGCTTGAATCACATCAATAGTCAAACCTTCGTCTGGAAATTTATTCATTTTCCTCTGAAGCATCTCCTTTCTGAAGAGATCAAAAAGATGCCCTCTTTCAATATGGCCAATTTCGTGACCGAGAATACCCGCTAGTTCAGCTTCAGAAGACAGAAAATCAAATAGGCAAGCTGTTATACAGATCACGCCTCCGGGTAATGCAAAGGCATTTGGCGGCCCTGGAACAAGGAAGACGGTATACTCGAAGTCTTTGCTGCTTTTATCAGTAAGATCGCGTACCAGGTCATTTAGATACTTTCTTTGTTTCTCATTGGCCTCATTGATTGGAAAATGGTGCTCATATCTTGCTCTGAACTCTTCCCCCAGCATTTTTTCGTCCATATCGCTAACAGGCATCATTTTAGTCATTGTTCGATTGGCAGATTGTATAGGTTTGCCCAGCTGTTGTAAGAAAGGGGACAATGTTCTAGGGAAAACGGGTTGTTTCCTTTCAGCAATGAAAATGAAAATTAGAGCGGTGCTCCCTGTTAACAATAGGAAAAAAGTAAGCAGTCGAATTCTCATAAAACCTCAATGCGATGCTTATATTTTTTATATACCATGCTCATGAGCATCATCAGAATCCCTACGCCTAGAAATACAATTGATCGAAGTACGAAATTACTTTGCATAAGATCAAAAATGAGAAGCCGGATGCTGCAGATAATCAGCGCCGACATTGCAATTCGAATCCCACCTTTCGATTTAACAAAAAGGTTAAGGGATAAATAGGCGCATGAAAGACCAACCCAAAATAGTGTGAGGAGCGTTTTTTCAAAGTTGAAAGCAAAAAAGAGCGCAATACCAAGAAAAATTGGTAGCAAGATCGTGAGATTAGGAGTTCGGTAGATAAAATTTTCTAAGCGTCTTAAGGGCTGAGGTGGGCTTAATTCATTTTTAGCAAAATCCAGGACTTTTATTCTGTGAACAATAAAAGCGGATACGAACTGAAGAAAAATCGCTCCCCAGGTAGGTATCAAATAGTCTTTTAAGATCGATTGCCCTGGATGGGTTAAATAGCCTGTAACAAATGCAACGTGAACAATGGAAGCGATAAGGTACATCCAAGACCAAGTATAGAGCCGGCGGGGCCAATGAAAGTGATTTGTACAAAAGATCAAACATAATGCCAGAACTGCCCAAATGAACGGTCTCCACAGATCTGGAATCTCAGTAAATACCGTGAGAGAGAAAAACCCAAGCTGCAATTCGATAAATGCCCCTCTCAAGCGATTATTTCCTTTTGTCGAGGGAAATACTTTTCCAGAGTAGGCAATCCAATATAGAAAGGTCCCGCAACCTATAAGTTCTGAGAGAACACGGAGAGAAAGCCATCCCCATTTTTCCTCTAATTGCAGGTGAGTTGTTATGAAACCACAAAGGAAAAAGAACAAAAACCCAGCTCCCGCATGTAAAAGACCAGATAGCACTTTGGCTCGAACGATCTCATCAAAACGAGCCTTCGAAGCAACATGTCTGGCAAATTCTAGAGCTATTAAAGAATATCCTAAAAATGCAACCTGATAAATATATAAACTGATTACTTTAGAATAAGCATATGTAAGAAGGCCAATCTGAATCGCAATTGCATAGACGACAAGGTGATGAATATCAGTTTTCCAATTCTTGAATCGGAGTAAATTTTGAAAAATAAGAATCACATCGATGATAGCTAGAATTATGAAGTCTATACGGAAACTTAAATCATGCTGAAACAGCAGCAAAATCCAACTATAGAGATGGCAGACACTTAAGATGATTATAAAGCTAAGATCCAGGCTCAATTCCTCTTTTCGAGCCCTCCAGATACTGAGGCCCAATAAAGGCATCATAGCAATTGTGGGGACCAGAAATATTCTTGATCCAGAGATATAAGCAGCAAGGAAAATTAGAGTTGAAAAAATGACCATCAGGGAATAACGCCCCCTATCTTTTTCATCAAAGATAAATGAGGTGGTATCGAGATAAAAATCTTTTTTTCTCCCATAAATATAGAAAGCAATATTTATGGCAATGACAACTCCCACCCGACAAAAAAGCAATAGAGGTCGATTCAAAGAAAATAGATCGATCAAAACCTTGAAGCTAAAACATATATATATTAATAACTGAAATAAATATCCCGCCCTAACCAAGAAGTTCTCTTTTAGAAGATTGTGAATAAAACTAAAAAGTGCAATTTGTATAAGAGCAAGGATATAAATATCTAAAGGGTTGATCGAAAATTGGAACAGAGAGACAAAGGCAACAAAGGCCAAAAATTGGGAGAGGCAAGTATCTGTGCGATACAGCCAAATGATCTCTTTTTTCTTTGCGATCCTGGCCAGAAAGAACCCAATAACAGCAGCAGCAAAGAGCGCAAGGAAAGACCAACGGAATAAATGCGCATGCATGTAGAGATTCCATGCAAGAAGAATCCAGTTTGAAATATGATTTATGAATGGCAGGGCTTTCAAATTTGAGGGTTGATAGATCTTGCTGTAGTGAATAGCCGCTGCAACTGAACTGACGGCTATGGCACAAAAGATTGCGAGATAATGCATCCCTCCGTCTTGATCCAGATTCCATGTCCACACCATGTTCTGAATGGAGTATCCGATCAGGATCAAAATCAGGTGTATATTCCATCTAGATCGATAAGCATTTAACAAGCCTATGATTGCTATAGCGGCTGAAAGAGGCAGAAATAAATAATTCTGCGGGGCGACCCAAAAAGCTATTAAACTGAGAAGCACGTGGCCAGAAGCGATAAATTGAAAAGGAGTTATCGATGCCAGATAGACATTAACCGCTATTCCTGCGCAAAGCAGACAGAAAGATGCATTTGGAGATTCGATACACTTTAAACCTTCTACATGACCTGCCCCAACCGCAGAAAAAAGAATAATAGCCCCTGCTATTGATCTTAACAGCCCTTTCCAAATCAACCATGACTCGCTTAGTTTTCCACTCAAAACAATAAGCAATATGGAGAAAATCAACAATGAAACCAGACGTATGCTGGCATGATTTAGCAGACCGGAGGTAATTCCAAAAAATACGGCTCCTATCACGCAGGCGATCGATCCCACCGCTGCAAGCCAATTGTCCTTGATGAATTCCAATATTTGATTCCGATTTTGCGATGCTTCCTGTCGAGAATTATTTTCGACCAGGGCTGCTTCAGGCCTTTCTTTGATTTCTTCCTTCTCTTTTGGAATGGGGGGAGGAGAAGGTACATTCGCAGAATCGCTGTTAACAACTGAGTCCTTTTCGCCCAAGGCAGATTTCAAATTCTCTTCGATTTCTGCCTTGTGTACGGGAATTGAAGGAAAAGCTACATCAGAATTTTGCAAATTCGAAGAACCGCTTTCGGTGCCCGAACCCTGGCGGGGAATCATTTCCGAATTTAAATCACCTTTCGTTTCTGGTGCATTGAACCTTTCTTGGAGGGAAGCCAGTTGTTTTTCACATGAAGAGATGCGTTTCGTTAAGTATTTGTTTTTTCTGTACCACACTAAAATAAAAATCATCAATATGAAGAATGCCATTTTAAATACAACTTGTTTTTATGATTTGAGTATTATCTTCAATAGGCTTACGAAGTTTTTCCATCGCTTCCTCATATGTTTCTTCGCAAACTACAATTGGATACCGTCGAGAATCTAATACGCCAATCGAATATTTCAATTTTCCTTCGGTAAAAGAGATGAACTGTAATTTTTCTGGCGCTGGTATAGCGCGTTCACGCGTGAATAAAAAAATCCTAATTTCAACGTTTTCCGGAGTAAATGGATGGTGGTTTAAAAAAGGACGAATTCGTTCGTTTTTGTTAATTGCATCAAGATATAAACTAATGGCCTCAACTAATATTCCTCTTGCCTCATCAAGAGTAATTTCGTTGAAATAATTAAAACCGCAATGCATGCATTGGATTTCTTTCGTCCCCAGCAAAGCAAATCCTGATTCACAAACGGATAAGTTCTTTTCCTTTTTTAATTGGACAAATACTTTCTTTCCAATCTCATTATTATATACATATGTTGCTATATCCCATTTTGGATCATGTTTATAAATTATTTTATTTTTTTCACAACCGCCCAACAATAATATTAAAATTGTGTAATAAAGAAATTTCATGGATATTCTCCCTGATGTAAATCGTAATCAACAAGATGACGTTCAATCAATGGTGTAAAAGTCGGACTTTGCAAGCCGTGATCAGGCCATTTAGCTCCTTCATGCGGTTTAAGCAAGATGAGTTCATCTCGGCTTTTAAATGTTTTGGCAAGATTTCTAAAGTCTAGAAAGGCGAAAGCTCGCCAATACGCAGCAAATAGTTCAGCCTTTGGAACAAGATCCTTTTCGCTCGCATAGTTAAAAGAATTATAGCACAACATAGAAGGTACAACCTCAGCAGGTGCAATTGCGATGACTATAACACGTTTTCGAATTTCTTCCGGAAGCCGCATCAAGGCGTTATTTGTATCAATCGCGCCTTGGCTATGGCAAAAGTGAAGGATTTTTGCTTTCGGCCTATCTTTATTCTCCTCATGAAATTCCTTCCATTTTTGAATGAGCAGATCTTGTGTTATGGGAGAAATTCTTGCATAATTGAGAAAAAATGCTTCTAAAACATCAAATGGCCCATTCGATTTATTATAAATTCCATCAATCGATAGGTTGCTTGGAGAAAATTTTTGGATGTACTTAGCATGTCCAATTGAATCTTCCAGTTTGGAAAACATTCCATTGATCAATGTCTGTAGCATACCGGCTTTAGTGCATCCTTCTGTTTTAAAATACCTTGATTTTTCTATTTCCGAATGTGTCGCTACGCCAAATGGCAAAGGGCGATCGAGTTTACAAATAAATGATTCTTCAAAAAGTTTCTCCTTAAGATTCTCAAAAACTTGAGGAGTGGTCTGATTTCGATTTTCAATCTGATTTTGGAGGAAAAGATCCCACGCAGAATTCGGATCCAGTAGTTCTGGATCAATCGAAGCTCGGCCAATGTTATCAAGGCTGAGTTTGATTTTGTTTATAAATTCTGAGATCGTCTTATCCCGATTTTCCATCTCTTGTTGGAGGAAACGATCCCACGGAGAATTCGGATCCAGCAATTCAGGATCAATTGAAGCTCGGCCGATGTTATCAAGGCTGAGTTTGATTTTGTTTACAAATTCTGAGATCGACTTATCCCGATTTTCCATCTGATTTTGGAGGAAAAGATCCCAGGGAGAATTTGGATCCAGCAATTCAGGTTCAATCGAAGCTCGGCCAATGTAATCAAAGGTGAGTTTAATTTTGTTCACAAATTCTGAGATCGTCTTCTCCCTGTTTTCAATCTGATTTTGGAGGAAAAGATCCCAAGGAGAGTTAGGATCCAGTAATTCTGGATCAATCGCACCCCGGCCAATGGTTCCCAGCCCTTCTTTGATTTTATTTATAAACTCGGAAACCGTCTGGTTAGGGTTGTCAATTGGAGGAGCCGTGATCTTTTGATCTTTTAAAAAGACATCCAATCGCGTGTTGGTGTCCAGCAATTCGGGTTCCATCATGCCGCGGCCGATGATTTCGAGGCCGAGTTTGATTTTGTCGATAAAGCTGAAGGTTGGGGCTAGCGGCAGGGGAGGCGGGGGCGCAATCGCTGCGGCTTTGTGCGCTGCGACAGCGGAGAAGCCTTGGTCGATTCTTTCGTGGCCTGTGCGGATAAGGTCTTGCCAATGCTGCTGGGCTGCTGAGGTTTTGGAGAATTCGTGGCGTTGGGCATCGGAGAGGACGGTATTTAAGACGGTCTCGATGGCAGTTTTTGTTGGGTCGAAATCGGGATCTTCTTTTCTCAGATGGGCTAAATCAGCTTCGGTTAACGCTTTTATGTGATTCAAGGTCTCCCAGGCGTTGTGTGCTTCTGATTTTGCTTGTTCTATTTCAGCATCTGAGGCGGTTTCCGGAGAAAAATTGGGGGCTGTGGATTGCAACAAGCCCTGGACCCAATCGGGGAGGGGAGGGGGCGGTGGAGGAGAGGCGCTGGTTTTTTTCTCTTCTTCCTCTTCTTTTTTCTTTGGGGGGTTACTGACTGCTGCAGCACTGGTGCCGAGAGCACCGGACAGTGCAAATGCTCCGGAGACGGCGGCAATCACGGCTGTGGCGATGAGGATCTCTTTTTTATGATCTTTGACAAAATGTTCCACTTTGTGTGCGGCTTTCTTGGTCCCATGCGTAATCGCTTTGAGGGCTTTCTTGGCAAGTTTACCGACTTTTTTGGCTCCTTCCTTCACTTCGTGATAGAGGCGGTGGAAAAAGCCTTTGGAAAGGAAGATTTCAACGGGGCTCTGAAAAGTGAATTCATGGGAAAAAGTAGTAGGGGCGAATACGAATTCCGAGGGTTCATCGCTTAAGTCGAGTTGTTCGACGTGGTGAGGAAAGGGGTTGGTTTGTGGAGAGAATTGGAAAAGCTTGCTTGGGTACTGAGGCATCGGACCCGGAATGTTGACAAGGCGTCCATTCCAAATCGCGGTTGCGCAAGGTTCGTTGCGATCGTCAAAAACATCAAAGGAATCCCCAGCGGCATCGACAGAATCGATCATATTTGATCCTCCAAAACGAAAAGAGAATCAAATTTTAATTTTGCTTTAAATTAAAGTAAATATTTTCTTGTCAGTCAGAGAAATTTTAGTCGACGATGAACGAGCGCATGCATTCAGAAACGACTTCGGGTTGTTCCAATATGGAAGCATGGCCACAGTTTTCGATCACGGCGAGTCGCGAGTTTTCAATCCCGTCGAGAAGGGGTTGGTGTTCATGAGGGAACAACGCGTCGTCTTTGCTGTGCATGACTAGCGTGGGGGAGGTAATGGCGGGATGATGGTGGAGGGAAGAGTGGTCATTGATCATGGCTTCGAGCTGCTGGATGAGCACGTCAACCGGAAAGCTCGTGATCATCATCTGGAGGTCTTGCATGAGCGTGGGATCTTGATGGCGGGAAGGATGGATGAGCAAGGGGAGGTGCATTTGCATGACCTCGCGCAATTGTCCGAGCTTCAAAGCTTCGCACAGTTTTTGGAAGAGGGAAATGATTTTGGGATCAGAAGTTGCCCATGTATTGAGCAGGAGAAGTTTTGCCACACGATCTGGGGCTTTGGCTGCCAGGGCTTGAGCGATCCACCCACCCATCGAATGGCCGGCGAGCATGAAGCGGCTGGGTGCTTTTTCGAGCAAAGCGTCCACCATTTCGTCGCGGGTGGTCTCTTTATCCATGACATAAACATGGATATCGCATAAGTCTCCAAGCAATTCGATTTGATGTTGCCACACCCGTTCGTTGTTTGCAAAACCGGGAAGAAGGATCAGCTGTTCTGTCATACGATTTTCCTTTTTCTGATCAGGTCGTTGTTCAGTTTCTGGATCGTGTCGATCGTTTGTTCAACGAGAAGTGGGATGATTTCGCTCGCGGGAAGGTTGGTAATCAGCGGATAATTCTGGCCTGCATATAAAGGGAGCAGATCGGTGCGGTCGATCTTTCCGGCTGCAGTACGGATGTCTTTTGTCAGAAGATGCTGGAAGGGGAAGGGAGCAATGGGCCCTTTTTCCTGTTGATAAGTTTCGATGAATTTATTGTGGAGCATCCGCGCCGCCTTTCCTGTAAAGACGTCGGTGAGCGTGGTCTTGGAATGGGAGTGGAGCAAAGCATCTTTGTAAGCCCGGGAAGCTCCGCTCTCGGGACAGGCGAGGAAAGCTGTGCCGAGCTGAACTCCTGCGGCGCCCAAAGAGAGAGCGGCGGCGATTCCCTCTCCGTTCATGATCCCTCCTGCAGCGATGACGGGGATTTTCAAAGCATGGGCGAGAAGGGGTATCAATGCAGCCATGGAAAGCATCGGGTCGTCCGCACAGTTGAGGAAGGTCGCGCGATGGCCTCCCGCTTCTGCACCTTGTGCGATCACGGCATCGACTCCCCATTTTTCAAGCAGAAGGGCTTCGTCGAAGGTTGTCGCAGTTCCCATGATCAGGATGTTTTCTTTTTTTAACCGTTCCAAGAGGGGAAGAGGAGGTAGCCCCAAAGTGAATGAAAAGACTCTGGGTTTTTCTTCGAGGATGATTTCGATCTGCTCTTCAAATACGGGAAGGGAGGAAAAATCGGGAGAGGAATGGGGAATTTCAAGTTCATTCCTGAAACGGCCTAAGAATTTTTGAGCGGAATCGATCGTTTTTTGATCATAAGCAGCAGCAGCAGGAGCAAATAAGTTAACGGCAAACGGTAATTCGGTGAGATCGCGAATTTCGGAAATTGCTTCTCTGATTTCGCTAGGCGTCATGTAGGCCGCCCCCAAAGATCCAAGGCCGCCTGCATTGCAAACGGCTGCAATGAGCCTGGGCGTAGTAACGCCGGCCATCGGAGCTTGGACCAATGGAAAACGGACCTTGCATTGCTGGACGATGGGATTTTCGCTCCACATTTTTTTTATCTTATGCGATGATGTCAATTAGTGTGCATCATAAGCCAACCTAAATTTTTCCTGCAGCCTGTTTTTTGGAGTAGAAGATACTATGACTTCATTTCGTCATTTAAAATCTGTGATTCG
>CAJCIW010000032.1 GCA_903970455.1 Verrucomicrobiota bacterium
CAAACAATAAAAGATCTTTTCTAGTGATGATACCGGATTTGATTTGCTCAGTAAAATGTGCATTGACCGTTCGTTTGAATATACCTCTTAATTTTTTTTTAATAAGTACATCACAATATAGCATCCCAGTGGTAATGTCAAAAATAGTGGGTTTTTTTGCCCCGGGTTTACTCATGTAAAAATCATTATGTTTTTTACAATCCCCAATCATTTCTTGAAACATTTCCTCATCAGACTTTCCCGATAATTTGTGCTTAATGGCGTACCAAAGGTAACCAATTTTTTGATAAATCAGGGGGAAAAATTGATGATTTTCCTTTAAGCTTTCAGGCTCTTGATGAGGAATAGTTTGTGTATGAGGTAATTGTAATGCGGATAAAGTCATATGTTGATTTATATATATTTATTTTAATTAAAGTTAATTATCAGTTAAATTATAAATCTTGGTATTAGTTATTATTATGCATTAATTACTATTAAATATCAATAATTTAAAGATCAATGCAGCTCCGAAAAAAGAGAGAAGCGAAATTTGACAAAACTCTCTGACACTTGAAAGGTATAGAAAATTTCAATTTCAGCGTTTGAATTGGAAGGTGTATAGCTCCTCTTAGGGAAACCTGTCGTAATCTTTCTTGACGAGATTGGAGATGTATGTGGCGCGAGCGGAGCGGCGCTCGTGTTTATCCGGGGAATCGCTGCCGGGAAAATGTTCCATGTCGATTTTGGGTCCGAAGGCGAGGTGGACGGCTGCAGGTTTAGGAGTACCTTGCTTCATTATTTATTCTCTTCTGCGATACACCGTGCATTGATGATTTGGCAGTTCTAATGGACTATTTAATTGAATGCAATTTTCGGTAATCTCTGTCTGTGGATCAAAATCTCCTGTTACTTCTCCAGCCACGCAATTTGCCGAATCTCTATTTTCCTCAGAAACTTCTCTGTCAAAATAAAAATAAACAAAGATTTTTTCTTCTTTCTCATTCCAATCGACGGCTACCATTCTTAAATTCGAAGAGATTTCATTCAATAGTGCTCGCTGCAACGACATCCTAATTGCAATTTCTAATGAATAATCAGCGTTGCTATTGTATTTTATTCTCATAAAAAATCTTTTGGTCTAAGTGGGATTATGTGAGTGCCATTATTGCTGTAAACAATCATACCTATTGTTGTTTCCTGGCTGATTGTTCCGGCTTCATTTTTATAAACGCCTATGATTTCTTTGAAATCAATTCTCTCTCTGTAATTAGGGGAGCCAGGTTTATTGTTATTAATCCGTTGTCCAGTTCCAGCGAATTTATTAACAAGCCCCTGAGGATCAGGATGCGTAAACTCACTTCTCAGCGGATCATAATCTTTATAGCCTTTAATGTGTTTCCCTTGTCTATTCCATCTTATCTGTAAGTTAGCAGACCTCAGAACTTGTTTTCTTGCTTCGGCCTTTCTGGCGGCTTCGACAGCAATATGAATGCGATTTTGCTCACTAAAAGCAGCTACTTCCATGGTTAATAATGCGTTGGCCCTTTTTAAAGATCTATATGCTTTCATGCATTTCGCCATTACGCCTCCGGCAAAAATTTCCACACCATATTTGCCGATGATATAACCGATAATTTCTCCTTCCCTTTGGCTGGAAATTTCATCCTTTTTTTCGATAAGTTCCCTGAGTTCGGGTACTATTTTAGAGATAATTTCTGCAGATGCATTTTCTTTAAAAAAATTAGCACAGCTTTTACACGCCTCGACTACCTGCTTGGAAACTTGGGCAGGAGTTGTTACTAAAGACCAAAGACCATGACTTAACCCCTGTGCCGATGAAAGGATCGAAGGCACATAATCTACAACTCCCTCTTTTACCCCGTTAGCAGCACCATATATTAAGCCAGCCGCATAGTCGAAAGAGTCTTTGAGATCTAAGTCAATTTGCGTTGGTTTTAAATTCGATTGAAGATAATCTTCTAAAGAGGTGGATATATTTCCTTTCTCAAAATAAGCAATTGCTCTTTCGAAATAAGCGTTTTTGTTCTGAGGATTTAATTCAATAGCTTTATCCAAAGCGTCAATAGCTTGATCGTATGCTCCAAGCTCATTGTAGTTTCTTCCTATTTTTAAATATAAGGAGAACTCAGATTCGTTGTTTCTTTCTAAAACATCTTTTACCTCACCTTTCTCAATTATTTTTGAAATATCATTGATAAATTCGATGTTTTTTCCTTGTTCAAAATAAAGCAATCCACGTTCATAAAAGGCTGACGAGCAAGGGTGTATTTGGATGCAATCATCATAAAGTCTCTGATAAGTTTCTTGAATTTTTGAAATTCCTGTGTTTAATACAATGCGAATTTTTTCTGCAGATGAAATGAGAGATTGAACTCTTGATTCTTCATTTTTAAGTTGCCGGTTATAAGCGGCGATTAGGTCGGTTTCAGGAGATTCAAAGTAAGACTCTCTTTGAATTGACTTGATTAAATTTTGAATGTTTTCTTTAGCATTTTTAATGCTGCTAGTGACGCTGTCTTCATTCAAAAAATGCAAGCTTTGGAATAACTCTTGATAATCAGTATATTTTTCTAACTCATTAATTAGACTCTCTGGCATCCATTGATATTTTAAGCCTTGCTGTTTTGCTTTTTCCAAATAATCATAAGCTACTGATTCAATCATTTCAATATGGTGCTCAGCCCTAAATGAATCACAATTGGGGCAGAGGGCTAAAAAGGGAAATGAAAGAATAAATTCAAAAGTCATTTTATCTCTCTCTACGGAAACCTGTCGTAATCTTTCTTGACGAGATTGGAGATGTATGTGGCGCGAGCGGAGCGGCGCTCGTGTTTATCCGGGGAATCGCTGCCGGGAAAATGTTCCATGTCGATTTGGGGTCCGAAGGCGAGGTGGACGGCTGCGCGTGTGGCGATCCGGGCTTCTCCGAGTTCCACCTGGATGGTTTCGGGAGGGGGCAGAAGGTGATAAGTTTTTAGGGCCAGGGAATAAAAATGGGTGGGGTGGCCGGCGCGCTCTGCCATCAGATAAAGCATTTCGATGCTTTGAGGGTCAAAAGGGGCAATTTCCACCACGCCGGACGCGTTTGGACGGTCTCTTCCTCCGCTCGGGGCGACGTAGATGGCCTTTCCTCCCTCGCTGAGCAGCTCGCTCATCAATTCCATCGTTCTTTTGTTATGCAGCTGTTTTTTCATTTTTTGTTCCGGGGGATGGTCGATATATCGCTTTGAGAAAATGCATAGCAGGTTTCTGCCCATGCTAAAGGGGGCTGCCATAGGATCGGTAATAACGCGTTCGCCTGCGACGAAAATCATCTCTTCCCCAAGGCGCGGATAAGAATTTTCCAAAAGGATGCTGATCACCTGCGGGTCGGCTTCCACTTGATGGTTGGCGAGAAAAATCGTATTTTCCCCTTTTTCTAAAGAAGAGGCGATCCGATCTAAATGATCAAGCCCGAGAAGAGATGAATGGGGCATGTCGACAAGAGGTTTGACCAGGTCGATGCCGAATTGATAATAGTCGAAGGGTTGGCGAAGATGTTTGTGGAAGGGTTGAAAAACAAAAGGTTCCAAACATTGTTGTTTGATCAACTCGATTAAATCGAGGAAAAGGCGTTCGTAGCCTCCTTCCTGAGAAGCAGTGGCCTGTTGATAGCAAACGTAGAATTGCTCCAGGTTATCGGCGCATTTAGGAGGGATCACTCCCTCCTTGACGGATTCTTTGAGCTTCGAATGAAAAGAGTTAGAAGTCGAGTTTTTTTCCATTGATCGTCGAGTAGAATTGGAACTCATTCAGATGAAGGCTATCATTGTTGTCAAAGCGTAATTCTGCGTGCATTTTTCCGGCCATTTTGCGCAAATACTCTTTATCTTGATGGTGGGACAAGTAGCCGTCGAGGTCGGGGTGAGAGATGAGTTCTAGCCCGAACTGTTGTTGCTGATTAACCAATTTTTTCAGCGCCCGTTCGATTTCAACTGAAACGCTTTCATGGCTTTTGATCGTTCCGCTCCCATTGCAATAAGGACAATGGGTGAACATTGTCTGGGTCAACGATTCTCGACTGCGCTGCCTTGTCATTTCTACCAGGCCGAATTCGCTCATCCCTAAAATTGTGCATTTAGCGGAATCGTCTTTCATCGCTTCCTTGAGGCGGTCGAGAACGCGGCGCTGATTTTTTCGAGAGCGCATGTCGATGAAGTCGCAGATCACAAGCCCCCCGACATTGCGAATACGGAGCTGGCGTGCGATTTCTTCTGCTGCTTCCATGTTGATACGGACAAGAGATTCTTCCACATCGGAGCTGGAGGTGGTGCTTCGGCCGGAGTTGACGTCGATCGTATACATCGCTTCTGTGCGATCGAAGAAAAGATAGCCCCCGCTCGGTAACCAAATTTTACGGCGCAGGGCGCGGTCGATCTCCCGCTCAACGTTAAATCGTTCGAACATCGGGCTTTTATCCCGGTAAAGTTCGAGTTTAAGTGCATGCTCGTTGCTGTATTTATCGTAGAGGCGTTTGCAGTGTTGGAAGGTTCCATAGTCGTCCACCAGAAGTCGATCGAATTTTTTATCGACTGCAGTCAGGACGGCGCGCTTGATCAAGTCGGATTCTTCATAAAGACAAGTCGGTTTAGCGGCTTTATGGAAATTTTCGGCGATGTTCTGCCACGTTTTAAGAAGTTCCGTCGCCTCATGGATCAGCATTTCCGACGTGGCGTTGACGCTTGCCGTCCGGCAAATCAACCCCATGTCTTTGGGCATTTCAAAAGCGCGGATCAGTTTTTTTAATTTATCGCGGGAACCCGCATCTTCAATTTTGCGCGATACACCCCGATGCGGCGTGTTGGGAAGCAAAACGAGATATCTTCCCGGGATGGAAATATTGGAAGTGAGGCGTGCTCCTTTGGTCCCGATCGGTTCTTTGACAACCTGTACAAGCACGGGCTGGTCCATTTTCATGATTTTCGAAATGTCAGACTCTCGCCGCTCTCGTCCTTGCGTTTTAGAGATGTCCCCTTCCCAATCAAAATCCATTTCGAACATCTCTTGAAATTTTTGGGTATTTTCTAAGATATCCGAAATGTGGATGAAACCATTTTCTCCCTCATTGATGTCGATGAATGCAGATTGAATATTATGCAGGATGTTGGTCACACGGCCGCGATAGATGTTTCCTGTCAGCTGCCGGTTCTTTTTTCTCTCGATGATCAGATCGTAAAGGGTTCCATTTTTCAGGACGGCGTAACGGGTTTCTTTCGATTCAACGTTCAGTAGGATTTCTTGCATGGGATCCCCGATAAGTTTTTTTTGGAAGTCGGTCTATTCCGCTGGAAATAAAGAAATTGTCGCGGAACACCAAAATAGTCAATAGGGTGATCATAGCCCCTTTTAACTTCTTTTTCCACAAAAAATAAGAACGATTAATTTTAAAAAAAGAAATTTATTTTTTGACGTGAGAGGAGGGGGCTGGTGGCTTGGAGAGGGTGAAGGTGTTTGAGAAAGAGCCGACGATCTGCTTCTGATAGCTCAGAAGAGTACCAGAATCGTCGGCTCTTAAAGGAAAGGTTAGTTTGACTCTGGATGGAGCCGGTTAGAGATTGCATTCAAGGCGTCTTCGATCTTTTTTTCATACAACTTTGAGCATAAGCATTGAGCTGCGTGAATAGCCAAAAAAGAACGAGGCGCAGTAGCAATCGCATGCTCGCTAAAACCTAAGCTGAGCCCGTTATCGGATTGACTGTTAACAAGCCAAATGTAATGTCTGAGTAAGGTCCTGGATGCATCGAGCTTTCCAATTTTGCCTTCGGGAAGAGCCTTGTAAAACTGTCTTGCGATGTCATCTGTAGAATTGGTAGCCTGGAGAACGTCGCAGAAAGCTTCCATTTTGACTTCTGGAGAACGGCATTTCTGAAAAGGGATCAATACAGTGTTAATGAGATCTGGAGAAGGAACGGGAAAGGCAACTTGTGATGAATTCTGCGAAAATATCAGTTCGATCCAAACGTTTAGATAATCGTTCAATACTTTTCTTTGTTCTTTTCTCGTTTCAAGAAGAAGTCGATTTGATTGATCCATCACAGTTTTTATTGTTTTGCATGTTTCATATAGGCTTGACCAATCCGACTCATCGGTATCACAGATGATTTTAGTTTGAATTTCACTGGGAGATTCAAGAAAAGTGAAATTTTGAGCATAAGATATGTTTGTTACAGCTGAAGACATAATAACTCCGTTTTTTTAATTTTTTATTATTAATTATAGGTATTTTACAAAAATAACTGGAAAAGAAGAAAATAAAAATTATTTGATTAAAAGTAGTTAAATTATTTTTTGAGTTGTTGTTTGACTTGGGAGAGGAAGGAGTGGTGGACGAGGCGGGCCGCAGTGGTGATGCTTCGGAGGAAGCTTTGTGCGCTGGAACTGCCGTGACATTTGATCACGATGCCTTCGACGCCGCAAAGAAGGGCGCCGGGGTATTCGGCGTAGTGCAGGCGCTGGCGCAATTCGGCCAAAACACCTTTTGTGCGGGGAGAACATTCCTCGATGGAAGAAGATTCGAGTTCTTCGAGGATCACGGCGGCGATCCCTTCAGCTGTTTTGAGAAAAACGTTGCCGGTAAATCCATCTGTGACAAGCACATCGATTTCCCCTTGAAAGACGTCGCGTCCTTCAATGTTGCCTGCAAAAGTATAAGAGGGGGAAGTTTTTTTGCTTCCTAAGAGGAGTTGATTATAGACGCGTTGGAGTTCGGGGGAGCCTTTTTTTGCTTCGGAGCCTATAT
This sequence comes from Verrucomicrobiota bacterium, assembly GCA_903970455.1. GTDB lineage: Bacteria > Chlamydiota > Chlamydiia > Chlamydiales > Rhabdochlamydiaceae > CAJCIW01. The sequence continues at coordinate 6,782 of CAJCIW010000032.1, forward strand.
TCAAAAGCCCGACGATGGGGATTTTGACTCCGCGGCTTCTCTGATAGGCGACGCCCATGGCAGCAAATTGCACTAAATGTTTTTCTTTATAAGACGTATTGGCCCCGACGTCTAGGACGGCAATTTCTTTATCTCGAGTAGGAAGCAGCGTGAGCAGCGCGGGACGTTCAACATGGGGGAGAGCAGGAAGCTCGATCCTGGAAGAGGCCATCAGAGCTCCTGTATTCCCCGCGGAAATGAATGCCTGTAAATCTCCATCTTTGAGAAGTCTGATCCCTACACATATCGAGGAATCTTTTTTTCTCCGGATCGCAGTGAGAGGAGAATCATCCATAGTGATGAATTCTTTAACGACATGGAAAAAAACATTCCCGGCAGGAGGGCGCATTCTTCCGAAAAGCGCTTTCGTCCCGAAAAGGGTCAGATGGATCGAAGGGTCCAGCTCTTTGCAAAAAGCAACCACGGCATGCAGAAGCTCGCTGGGAGGAATGTCGCTGCCCAACAGATCGATACCGATATTGCAAGGGGCTTTTCCCTTGCGTATACTACTCTGCCCTCGCATGGATCACCGCACGGCCTGCATAGAAACCACAATGAGGGCAGATTCGGTGCGCAACGCGCGGTTTTGAGCAGTTTGAACACTCAGAAGTGTTTTTTGGCTTCTTCGCATGATGAGCACGCCGGGAGTTCTTTCGAGCATTGGATGTTCGATTACGTGGTACTGCCATATGTCAATACTCCATAAAAATTTATGGATACCTTATAACGAATTGCTCCTTTATTTGTCGAGATCTGAGAAAGGAAAGTGCACAATATCTTTATCTTTGCTGGAATTTGGGTGATCAGAATTAAGAAAATTCTTTAGATTTTCCCGTTCTGGGCAATTGCCATTCCTGCACTCAGCAAAAAGAGGTGTTTGAATCAAAATCGATTCCCGCACTTCATTTCCGACATCGTAGATCGCTCCTTTAATCTCTTCCAAAGGCTGCGTGAGGTAAATATTTTTTACAGAGATGGGGATTTGAACAGGGGTATTGCAGATGTTGCAAGGAAGCAAGGCCGTTGTGTCGATATTCAGATGAATGATCAGATGGTCATTAGATAAATAAGCCTCTCCTGTAAGACGAACGGGGTCTTTAAAAACCAGGTCGTCTTCATGGATCTCTAAAAAATCGGGAGAAAGAACTTCCTCAATTTTTAGAGATTCCCCATTTTTCAGTCTGTCTATGTAAATTTTTAATTGATCCATGTGTTACCTAAAATAGTACATTACTTCTTCCGCAGCTTCTAAGGCTGCATTTTTATCTCCAAGCTGCTCAATCAGAAGATCGCATGCGCACTGCATTTTTTCACGCACAGCTGTTTCTGTCAGCGCGTGAAGTTTTTCTTTCAAAGAGGCAAAAGTGAAATGGGGTCCAATCAGTTCTGAGAAAACTTCTTTCTCCGCGATGATGTTGACGAGACAATAAAAAGGAAGGCGGATGCGCAAAATATCGTAGGCGATGATTTTGTCGAGAAAAGAAACTCCATACGTGACAACAGTGGGCACGCGGTGCAGGGCAAGCTCCAAAGTCACCGTCCCTGATTTGGCGATAGCTATGTAAGCATTCTTCATCAGCTCATAAGAGTATTCGGAAGGAACACATACGAGTTCATTTTCTTCCCATTGTTTGGCAGCTAATATTTCTAAAATGAGAGGTCGGTATTGCTCATCCGAGATGGAGAGAGCGATTTTAAACTCAGGGTGTTTTTGTAAAAGATCGCGGCAAGCATCGAGGTAGAAGGGAAGATTGCGCTGAATTTCTTTTGCCCGGCTTCCGGGGAATAAAGCAATGATTTTGCCCTCGGAAGGAAACGGAAAAGGTTTATAGGCATAATTTTTCATCCCTTCGACAAGGGGATGGCCGACATAAGCGACTTTTAGAGGGGTTTCAACAAAAAGGTTTTCCTCGAAGGGGAGGATCGATAGCAGCAGGTCGAGAGTGTTTCCCATCAAGGGGATTCTTTTCTTTCCCCAGGCCCAAACGGAGGGGCAAATGAAATGGACCAGTTTTCCAGAATACCCTTTTTTTCTTAAATGTTTTGCCATACGCAAATTAAAGCCGGGGTAATCGATCAGGATGACAGCTTTGGGCTTTAGCTCGGCAATTTTTCTAGAGACAAAATAAAACTGGCGGATGAGTTTGGGGAGCGCCACAAAAACATCGATGAATCCCATGACCTGGAATTCTTCTGTTGTCAGTACACAGTCCATCCCTTGGGAGCGCATCTTCGGGCCGGCTACGCCCGCAATTTT
>CAJCIW010000033.1 GCA_903970455.1 Verrucomicrobiota bacterium
GCGCTGGCCAACAAATGGCGGGGGAAAAAGGTTCAAAAGCAGTTTAACAATGTTGTCGATGCATTAAAAACGGGAAGCAATTTTTTGATTTATCCTTCGGGCCGCCTCAAGCACACGGGGTTAGAGCTGATCGGGGGCGCTTCTTTTGTACACAATTTGCTGCAGGCATCTCCTGAAGCCAATCTCGTGCTGGTGCGGACGACCGGTCTTTGGGGGAGTCAATTTTCCCGCGCTTTGACCGGCGCTTCCCCCGATTTTGGGAAGGTTCTTTGGGATTGCGTGAAAATTCTTCTCAAAAACGGCCTTTTTTTTGCCCCAAAACGGGATGTGGTGGTCGAGCTGGAGCTGCCTCCGGATGACTTTCCCTACCAGGCTTCCCGGCTCGAATTCAATAAGTACCTTGAAAATTGGTACAATCGGTATCCCGAACCGGGTCCTGAACCGATTAAGCTTGTCTCCTACGCTTTTTGGAAAGAAGATCTGCCGAAAGTCTACGTTTCCACTAGCCAGCCCGAGCCGGTCGAAGAGCGACCGGTTTCTAAAAAAATCCAGGAAGAAGTTTTCTCTTATTTGGCCTCTCTCTGTGGTAGGCAGGCCGATCAAATCGAACGGAAAACCCATCTCTCCCATGACCTAGGGCTCGATTCCCTCGATGTCGCCGGACTTTATGTTTTTTTAGATGAGCGTTATGGCATCTCCGACCTTCGTCCGGGAGATCTGCATGCGGTGGAAGATGTGTTGCAGGCCGCAGCAGGCTATAAAAAGGAACGGGAACACGAGGAACCTGTTTCGGCAAAACAGTTTATCTGGCCTGAAGAAAACCGTCTCAAGCCAGAATTTCCTGCTGGCGAAACGGTCCAGGAGGCTTTCTTGAGAAGCGTGGACAGGAATGGGTCGAGGACCGCCTGCTATGATCCTTTATCGGGAGCGCTCAGTTACCGCAGGATGAAACTAGGCGCGCTCATTCTGGCCGATCAATTTAAGCAGCTGCCGGGGAAAAACATCGGGGTCATGCTTCCGTCGACATCAGGGGCGTATCTAGTCATCTTAGCGCTCCTTCTCGCCGGCAAAGTTCCAGTGATGGTCAATTGGACATCGGGAGTCAAGGCTCTTGACCATGTGGTGGAGATGACAGATCTCAAAGCGGTGGTGACCTCATCCCGATTTCTCGATAGGCTGGAAAATGGAGATCTGGGAAAAGTGGAGGAGCTGCTTCATTTCCTCGAAGAGATCCGTGAAAACATCGGACTCAAAGAGAAAATAAAAGGGTTTTTCCGGAGCAAACGATCTACTGCTCATCTCTTAAGAAAATTAAAGAGTTCTCCCTCAGATCCTGCGGTCATCCTCTTTACAAGCGGCACAGAAACGCTTCCAAAAGGGGTCCCCCTTTCCCACATTAATTTGCTTAGCAATCAACGCGCTTCTTACCAGGCAGTGGGGTTTTATCCGAGTGATATCATGCTCGGCGTGCTGCCTCCTTTTCACTCTTTTGGTTTTTCCGTTACAGGACTCTATCCCCTTCTATTGGGAATGCGCGTCTGCTATTCACCCGACCCTAATGATAGCCATGGACTAGCCAGACAAATCGCCGAATGGAAGCCGACTTTGTTTTGCTGTGCGCCCAGTTTTATCAAGGCGATTTTTCGTGTGGCTAAACCGGAGGATCTTCACTCCTTACGCATTGTTGTCGCAGGGGCAGAGAAGACCCCTCAAGATCTTTTTGATTATGTGAAGAAGCATCTTCCCCATACAGATCTTCTGGAAGGCTACGGGGTCACGGAATGCAGCCCGGTTGTCACGATCGATCGGTTAGGCGAGCCGCATCTAGGCGTGGGAAAACCTCTTCCAGGCGTTGAACTGTTGATCATCGATAAGGATAGCGGCAAGCCGGTTCCTTTAGGGCAAGAAGGGGAGGTGTGCATTGGAGGCGCCAATGTGTTTAACGGCTACTTGGGAAACCCGCGAGCTCCTTTTGCGGATATCCACGGGAAACGGTGGTACATGTCGGGCGATTGGGGAAGTTTAAGTAGGCAAGGCCATCTGATTCTTTCAGGAAGATTAAAACGGTTTGTGAAAATCGGGGGAGAAATGATCAGTCTGGGGGGATTAGAGGAAGAATTGTTGCGGGTTGCCCGAGAAAAACAGTGGGTCAGAGGAGATGAAGAGGGTCCGCCCCTCGCTATCAGCATCCGTGAAAAGGAAACAGACAAACCCCTGATTATTTTATTTACCACTTTCCCGATCAACAAGGAGGAAGTGAATTCTGCGCTCAAAGAAAGCGGGATGGGGAGAATTGTTAAAATCGCCGAAGTGAGGAGACTCGAGCAGATTCCCTTGACCGGTACAGGCAAAACACATTATCGTCTTCTAGACGAAACAGGTTGAAAATGCTTAAATATCATTTAAAATTTTATAATACAGAGACGAGAGAAAAAGAAGAATTAACGCCTTTAGACGGACGCGTTGTCCGCATGTATACTTGCGGTCCTACGGTCTATAATTTTGCGCACATCGGCAATTTTCGCACTTACGTTTTCGAAGATTTGCTCCGACGCACGATCAAGTTTTTTGGTTTTTCGATCGATCAAGCGATGAATCTCACGGATGTTGACGACAAGACGATCAAAGGCGCGCTCGAAAAAAAGATCTCGCTCGATGCTTTCACGCGGCCATTCAAAGAGGCTTTTTTTGAAGATCTCAAAACGCTTGGGATTGAACGGGTCGAGCATTATCCCCAGGCGACCGATTATATTCCCGAAATGATCGCCATCATCCAATCGCTGATCGAAAAAGGGACGGCGTACCGTGGGAATGATGGAAGCATTTATTTCTCCATTGCCAAATTTCCTTCCTATGGCCGCCTTTCTCATTTGCATTTGAATGAATTGCTAGTGGGGGCGGGCGGATGCAATCGCGTTGCACAGGATGAATACGACAAAGAAAATGTCAGCGACTTTGTCCTTTGGAAAATTTATGATCCCGCCCGGGACGGAGAAATTTTCTGGGAGAGCCCTTTTGGAAAAGGGCGTCCCGGCTGGCATATCGAATGCTCTGCAATGGCAATGAAGCTTCTTGGCGAGTCGATCGATATCCATGTCGGTGGCGTCGATAATATGTTTCCCCATCATGAGAATGAGATCGCCCAATCGGAAGCTTATTCTTCCAAGCATTTCGTCAAACATTGGCTCCATGCGGAACATTTGCTAGTCGATCACAAAAAGATGTCTAAGAGCCTAGGTAATTTTTTCACTCTCCGTGATCTCCTTAGAAAAGGTTACACCGGCCGCCAACTCCGCTACATGCTTCTTCAAGCCCATTATCGCACTCAGCTCAATTTCACATTTGCTGGCCTAGACGCCGCTGCCGCGACGTTGATCCGACTTTCCGATTTCATCAACCGGCTGCAAGAGATCCGCCGGGAAAAAATTCATAAAGCTCTAGATTTAATCTTAGAGAAAGCGCTGCCTGAAACCCCGCAGAAAAAGCAGATCCATGAGAGGATTCTCTTCGACGTCCAAGCGGAAAAAACGCGGGATATCCTCGATCCTACTCTATTGAGGCCTCTGATCGAACGGAGCCTTCACCAAATTCCTGAAAAAGGGCAGGTGCTCGATAGAATTCTCGCCGATGTCAAAACAGAAAAAGAGCGGGCCCTCCTTAAACCGATTTTAGAAAAGACGCTTCAGGGACATCCCGAGACGCAGAAAATCTTGACCCATATCATCCATGAAGTTCACGACGAAAAGGAAAGCGATATCCTGAATCCCCATTTCATGGAACCGATTTTGCAAAAAGCGTTGAAGGGGATCCCATCCCCATCGCATGTGGTTGAAAAGATCCTCGGGGATCTTAAAGTAAAAAAAGACCATGGGTTTATTTTCCCTCTTCTTGCAAAGACGATGGAGCAATTCGCCACATGCCTGGCCGATGATCTCAACATCTCTTCCGCGTTAGCAACCCTTTTTGATCTGGTGCGGGAAGTCAACGGTTTGTGCGATCAGGGAAAAATCGGCATCTCGGAAGCAGAAGATGTGCTCGACTTTTTAACCAAAATCGACCAAGTCCTCAATGTTCTCCCCCTTCAGCCCGAAGAGGAGCCCATTCCTCAAGAACTCGAGGAAGCGCTAAAAAAAAGAGAAACCGCGCGAGCAGAAAAAAACTGGAAATTAGCCGACGAGTGTCGCGATCTCATCCAATCCCGCGGCTATCTCATCGAAGACACCCCCCATGGGGCACGCTTAAAGAAGAAGGGACCTCATGAATAAAAAAGCGACGACAAAAGACGAACTCTTCCTTCTCAAACTGTACGAGCTTGCATCGCTGAAAGGGGATGTGCAGGAAGAAATCGACCGGTATACCGTGGGCCGCGCCATCGGGCAAAACGATCGGGGGGCCAACATCATCGCCCGCGATCTCGCGGCAGCCAATTTCATCAAGAAAGGGGAGGGGGAGGCCGTCTATTTGACAGAACACGGCCTCAGCCTCGTCCGTATTCTACTAGGCGAAAGCTAATTCGAATTCTATTCTCCCGGGCGCATCAAGGGGAAGAATAGGACATCGCGGATCGAGTGGACGCCGGTGAATAACATCACAAGGCGGTCGATGCCGATGCCTAGGCCGCTTGCCGGAGGCATTCCTTGGCATATCGCTTCGATGAACTCTTCGTCAAGCGGGGAGGCTTCCTCATCACCGGCAGCGCGTTTATTTGCCTGTCCGACGAGAAGTTGGCGCTGCAGAACAGGATCATTGAGTTCCGTGTAGGAATTGCAGAACTCTCCACCGAGAATGAATGTCTCGAAACGCTCCACAAATTGTTCTTTGCGCAAGTCCGGCTCCCGATGCAGCTTGCAAAGAGGCGTCGTCTCGATGGGATGGTCGATGATATGGTGGGGCTGGATCAAATGCTCCTCGACGAATTCTTCGAAAAGCAGGGCGATCAAGGAACCGCGTGTCGCGCTATTTATCTCTTTAGGGTCAACGGTTCCCTTATCGACCAAAATTTTACGCATCTGAGCCTCATTTAGAGCATCGACGTCGATCTTCCCATAAAGCTTGATGCTCTCTTTCATCGACAACCGTTTCCAGGGAGCTTTCAAATCGACCGTTTTTTCCGTCTCATCCTCTCCGGATTTAAATGTCAGCGTCGTCGTTCCCAATAACTTCATGGCGATCTCTTCAAACAAGTTCTCGGTCAAGGCCATCATGTCATTGTAATCCCAATAAGCGGCATACGCCTCAAGCTCTGTGAACTCGGGATTGTGGGTGCGGTCGATCCCTTCATTGCGAAAGACTTTACCGATCTCGTAGACTTTAAGCATTCCGCCCACGAGCAATTTTTTTAGCGGGATCTCAAGCGAAATGCGCAAGAACATCTCTTGTTCTAAAGCATTGAGCTTGGTCACGAAAGGTTTAGCTTGGGCGCCGCCGTAGACATTTTGGAGAACGGGAGTTTCCACTTCTGTGAATTCGAGCCGTTCGAAATATTGACGGATCAGCTGTAAAATGCGCGACCGTTTTTGGAAGGTGTCGACAACATCGGGATGGGAGATGAGATCGAGCCACCGCTTACGGTAACGGACGCCTTTGTCAACAACTCCGCTGTGTTTATCCGGAAGGGGAAGGAGCGGTTTGCAAAGCAGCGTAAGCCGTTTTGCAAAGATGGTGAGTTCTCCCTTTTGTGTGCGGAATAAATGACCTTCGACGCCGAGAATATCGCCGAGATCGATTTTCTTTTCGATGAATTTGATCGCAGACATTTCCGGAGTAGGCTGGAACCCTTCCACTTGCGTCAAATCGCGGTTGAACATGATCTGGATACGCCCCGTCTCGTCTTGAAGATGGGCGAAGGCATTTTTCCCCATCGCGCGGAAAAGCACCAGCCTGCCAGCAACGCTGACGCTCTCCGTTTTTCCTTCAGAGGCCTCTTCGCTGTGGCCTAACTCTTTTCCCTCCCAGCGCCCATTCAATTCGCCTGGAGTGAAGCTTGGAGCAAATTTCGGCGGATAGGGGTCAATCCCCATGGCTTGCAGTTCAGCGAGCTTTTGCGTACGGTTAACGAACTCTTCGTGCTTGTGGTATTCCGGTTCTGTCATGCTCTTAAAAAAATGTTATGAGTGAAGGGCCTATTCTAGAATCTTTCTGCCAATCCTGCAAGAGGGAAGAATTTAAATTTTTTATGATGAAATGTGGAGCCCAGGACTAGCCAAAATTCGATTAGCTGCGCAATATCCCGCTATTGCTCCCACTGATGTCCCTAGGATGACTCCCCCCATCACAACATTTGCCATTAAAACTGCTAACCCAACACTACTGGCCGGATGAAGGACAGATGAGGATTTACGTATTGTTTGCGCATAAATTGCCCCCACATCTCTTCCTCCTTTGGTGCCAATTGCCGCCCCAGTCAACGTGCAAACGACCCTGATTCCTAAAGTAAACCAAGTGCCTTTCTGAGGTTGAGGTGGAATTTGCGTGTTAATAACGGGTGATTCGGGAAGCCTGTCAGTGCGGGTTGGGTGTGCCATAAAAATCCTTAGCTTTGATCTTTGAAGTGTGTTCTCTAATCGCGCTTGAAGTCAACTTTTTTCTTTCCCTCAAAAGCCAAGGCCGTAGCGTGCTTGCACGCGAAGGCCCACT
>CAJCIW010000034.1 GCA_903970455.1 Verrucomicrobiota bacterium
AGTTTCTAAAAGCGTTGCATTAAAAATTATCTTAGAGCCATATCTAAGCATATGGCTAAGAATCATCTGGCAAACACCATCGTCCAAATGAAGAGGGCGACTCTTAAGCGTGTCTTAGGGGTCTTTGACCTGTTCGCGATCGGTTATGGGGACTTGGGCTCTTCCATTTACTATGCTCTGGGGGTTACAGCGCTTTTTGCCCTCGGAGCGACGCCCATTGCCCTTGGCTTGGCAGGGGTAGTTTTCATTTGCACAGCATTGACCTATGCCGAGATGTCCTCGACGATCCATGAGTCGGGAGGGTCGGCGAGTTTTGCGAGGCATGCATTCAACGATTTCATTTCTTTTATTGCGGGTTGGGGGCTCCTCCTCGATTACATCGTGACAATCGCCATTTCAGCTTTTGCTGTGGGCCCTTATTTGGCTTACTTTTTTCGCGAACTGCATAAAACTCCCGTGCAAATTGTCTTCTCAATCGCGTTGTTGCTCATTCTATTCGCGATGAACGTCATTGGAGTCAAACAATCAACACGGATCAGCCTGGTTTTGACGACGATCACTGTCCTTGTGCAGGCCGTTGTCATTGCGATCGGCTTGAGCACATTGCTCAATGTGGAATACGTCGTGGAACGGATTCGGATTAATGTGCCGAATGCCAGCTGGTCGCCGACCTGGAGCGAATTTTTTAAAGGGGTCGCCATGGCGATGGTCGCCTACACGGGGATCGAATCGATCGCTCAGCTTGCGGCCGAGTCAAAGAAGCCTGTTCGGACAGTGCCTCGCGCTGTCGTATTGACAATGGGGGTCCTTCTTTTCATGTATATAGGGATTTCCGTAGTGGCGCTTTCTGCGATAGATCCTAAAGTTCTAGGAACAAAATATATCTTGAACCCTGTTGCCGCCATTGTCGATGCTTTGCCATTCGGCAGTAAGGTGTTATCGCCGATGATCGCCTTGATCGCTGCTATCGTCCTTGCTGTGGCGGCAAACGCCGGCATGATGGGGGCATCGCGTCTCTCTTACAACATGGGGGAGTATTACCAATTGCCCCGCTTTTTTTATGCGATCCATCCTCGTTTTCGCACACCGATTGTCGCCCTAGCTTTTTTTACCATCCTCGCCAGCTTCGTTGTTTTAGCGAGTCGAGGGAGCATGGACTTCTTGGCAGACCTTTACAACTTTGGGGCCATGCTCGCGTTCCTCTCTGCTCATTTGTCATTGATTTGTTTGCGGATAAAAAAACCTGATATGAAACGCCCTTTCCGGGCTCCGCTGAATATTCCTTTCGGCCAGTATTCCCTTCCTCTTACTGCGATCATCGGCGCACTGGCGACATTTAGCGTTTGGTGCCTTGTGGTCATTACCAAACCGCAGGGGCGTTATTTGGGATTTGCCTGGATGACATTCGGTGTGATCATGTATTTCAGCTATCGGAAAAAGAGGAAATTAAAAGCGATGGGCCATGTCGCGATCGAAGAGATCAAAGTTCCGGGCTATGAACCCTTGGAGGTGAAAAAGATCTTGGTTCCTACCCGCGGGGGGATGCAGACGGAGACAGTGCAAATGGCCTGCGAGATTGCTAAGCTGCACGGTGCGAGCGTGACTGCCCTCCAAGTGATTGAAATTCCTGCCTCTCTTCCTTTAGACATCAAACTCCCGCATCGGATGGCGCTGGCGGAGGCGATTTTAAAGAGATCTGAAGCAATTGCCAGAGAAATTGGAGTCGATATCGAACTGAGCGTTGTCCGCGCGCGCTCCCTTCCGGATACCGTTCTAGAAATAGCTGAAAAAGGAAAATTCGATCTTCTCGTCTTAGGCTCATTAAAATCTTCTCAAGAGCCTAAGACGAAAAAAACGAGCATTGCGACAGATATCATTTTGCGCAAGGCGCGTTGCCGAGTATGGATTTGCGCAACCGATCCGGATGAACACGAGTATTCTACCCTCCTTACTTAACCCAGTGACAGGCGGCGAAATGGCCGGGGGCGATTTCTCGATGCTCGGGGGCTACTTCTTGGCAGAGGGGGGTCGCATGAGGGCAGCGGCTGGCAAAGGGGCACCCTTTAGGCATAGCGAGGGGGCTGGGAACTTCTCCTTTGAGCGCCACGCGACGCCGTTTTCGTTCCAGGAGGGGATCGGGGATGGGAATCGCCGAAAGCAGCGCCTGAGTGTAGGGATGAAGGGGGTTGCTATAGAGTTCTTCAGCGGAAGCGATCTCGACGATATTTCCCAAATACATGACGGCGACGCGATCGGAGATGTATTTCACCATGGCCAGATCATGGGCGATAAATAAATAGGTCAAGCCGAGTTCTTTTTGCAGATTTTTGAGAAGGTTGACGATCTGCGCCTGCACAGAAACATCGAGCGCTGAGATGGGCTCATCGCAAACGATGAACTGGGGTTTTAAGGCTAAAGCGCGCGCGATGCCGATCCTTTGCCTCTGCCCTCCGGAAAATTCATGAGGGAAACGGCCCAACGCCGATTCGCTGAGACCCACCATGCGAGTGAGTTCTTTCAAATAATTTTCCATTCCATTCTTAGGGACAACGCGATGGATGTGCAAAGGTTCACGGATGATATCGGCAGCCGTCATACGGGGATTGAGCGAGGAATAAGGGTCTTGAAAAATGATCTGCGCATTGCGCCGAAAGGAGAAGAGTTCCTGCCGATTAAACGAGATTAAATTTTTGTTCTCATAAACCACTTCTCCCGAGGTGATCTCTTCGAGGCGAAGCAAGCATCTCCCTGTGGTTGATTTGCCGCAGCCCGATTCTCCAACAAGTCCTAATGTTTCTCCCTTCGAGATGGTAAAAGAAATATCGCGGATGGCAACGAGCTGTTTACCTTGAACATTAAATTCCTTGCGTAGGTTTTTGACTTCGATCATTGGGTTGTTCCATCGTATTTGTAACAGGCGCAAGTATGGTTAGTGGCTACTTCGAAGAGTGGCGGCTGCCCTAATGTGCAGATCTTCATCGCATCAGGACACCTGGCGCAAAAGCCGCAGTATTTTAGCGGGTGGGTCAAGTTCGGCGGTGCACCCTCAATGGGGATAAGCGGCCGCTCCTTAGGCTGGTTGAGACGTGGAATCGCAGAGAGAAGACGCTGAGTATAGGGATGCTGAGGGGAAGAAAAGAGCTGGTCCACAGTCGCGCATTCGACAATTTGCCCAGCGTACATGACCATGACGCGGTCGCACATTTTGGCAATCACGCTTAAGTCATGCGTAATCAAAAGAAGGGTTGCCTTTGTCTCTTTTTGAATCTCGAGCAGCAAATCGAGGATTTGCGCTTGAATGGTCACATCGAGGGCTGTGGTCGGTTCGTCCGCGAGCAAAATTTTAGGTTTGCAGGCAAGGGCAAGAGCGATCATGGCCCGTTGCCGCATCCCTCCGCTTAAAGTATGGGGATACGTATGGAAGCGCTCTTCGGGATGAGGGATTCCGACTTGTTTTAAAGTCTCGATAGCAATTGCCCGCCCTTCGCTGCGGGGAGTGGTCGGAAAATGGCGCAAATACCCTTCCATGATCTGCCAGCCAATTTTTGCTGTCGGATTGAGGGAGGTCATCGGATCCTGGAAGATCATCCCGATCTCTTTGCCGCGCACCGATTGCATCTTTTTTTCCGAAAAGGAGAGGAGATTTTCTTCCTGATAAAGAACTTCTCCGGAACATTCACAGTTGTAGCGGGAGTTGAGTTGAACCAGGGCTTTAGCCGTTGCGCTTTTGCCGCAGCCCGATTCGCCGACAATGCCGAGGGTTTCTCCTTCGTACAAACAAAAATCGACTCCACGAACAGCATGAAGAAGCTCCCCGAGAGTGTGAAACTTCACGTGCAAATTGCGAATCTCCAATATCTTTTTCACCTTCTCAACCTCGGGTCAAAAGCGTCGCGCAGACCATCCCCCAGCAAATTAAAGCTCAGCATGGTCAAACTGATGAACGTCGCCGGAAAAAAAAGACGCCAGGGATAGTAGCGCAGCGCGGGAAGCCCATCGTTGGCCATCGTCCCCCAACTGGCGATTGGAGCTTGAACGCCAAGCCCCAGAAAACTTAAAAAAGCCTCCGCAAAAATCGCTGTCGGGATGGTCAGTGTCAAAGTGACGATGATAGGCCCCATCGCATTGGGAATGAGATGGCGGAGCAGAATGCGGCGGCGCGATGCGCCCAGGGCAAGCGCGGCTCTGACATAATCTTGCTGCTTGATCTGTAAAATCTGGCTGCGGACGATGCGGGCCATATTGATCCAACCGGTGATCGTCAGTGCGATGATGATCGTCATTATGCCGGGGCCGATGATGACCATCAGAAGAATGACGACGAGAAGATAAGGGATCGCATAAAGCACATCGGCTATCCGCATCATCCATTCTTCGGCTTTGCCGCCAAGCATGCCGGCGATGGCGCCGAAGAGCACCCCAACGACGAGATCGACAAGCGAGGCGGTGATGCCCACGAACAGAGAAATGCGGGCTCCCTACCAGCAACGCGTAAAAAGATCTCTGCCGAGTTCATCCGTCCCAAACCAAAAAGTCGCATTAGGGGCCTCATTTTTCAAAGAAAGCTGCGTCTCGTAGTAAGTGAAATGGGAAAGAAAAGGTCCTGCGATGGCCATGACCATCAATAGGCACAACGAGGCCAGGCCGAACATCGCGAGTTTATTCCGTTTTAGACGGCGCCAAGCGTCCTGCCAGTAGGAGACAGATGCAGCATAGATAGTGGACTCTTCAATGGCTTTTTTTTCGGTTTCGCTTAGCGGAGCATATAATGAATCATTCATTTTTCAAACGAATCCTCGGGTCAATGAAACAGTATAAGAGATCGACTAAAAAAACGGATAGGATCAGGATCGCGCTATAGAAGATCGTCGTGCCCATGATGACTGTATAGTCGCGGTTTGTGATGCTCGTGACAAACCATTGGCCAAGCCCCGGGATGCCAAAAATTTTTTCTATCGCAAAGCTGCCGGTGAGGATAGCAGCGGTCAAAGGCCCCAGGTAGGTGACGACTGGTAAAAGAGCGTTTCGGGTGACATGGAAAAAGACGATTTGAAAGGCATTGAGCCCCTTGGATTTTGCCGTTTGAATGTAATCTTGCTGCATCACTTCGACCATATTTCCCCGGGTCAGCCGAGCGATGAAAGCTAGCGGGAGCGCGGCAAGTGAAAGGGCAGGCATGATCGATTGAGAAAAAGTCCCCCATCTCGCAACGGGTAAAAGATCGCATTTCATCGCAAGAAAATATTGTAAGAAGCTGGCGAGGATAAAACTTGGAACGGAGATCCCGACGACGGCGACGAGCATGGTGAGGTGGTCTTGCCACTTGAGATGTTTTAGAGAGGCGATGGAACCCAACGTAATCCCTCCGAAGACGGCGATACAGAGGGCTTCCATGCCAAGGCAAAAAGAAACGGGAAACCCGTCTGCTATAATTTCATTGACGGTGCGCCCTTCGTATTTGAAGGAAGGGCCAAGTTCAAAGCTCAAGATCCCTTTAAGGTATTTCGCAAACTGAATGTAGAGGGGTTGATCGAGACCATAATGCTTATGCATCGCCTGAAGAATTTCTTCAGGGATCGCTCTTTCCTGGACAAACGGGTCTCCGGGAATCGCATGCATCAAAAAAAAGGTGAGGGTCGTCACAACAAAGAGAGAGAGAAGAAGAATTCCGGCTTTTTTAGCGAGATATTGTATCATCTATCTCCACATAGGCCCATTTGAGATCGAGATCGTTCAATTCGGAGAGATAGACTCCTTTTGCATACGGTTTTTTGACATAAACCCCCGTATAGAAATAGATCGGGGCGATCGGCATCTCATCGATCAGGAGTTTTTCAGCTTCTTTTAGCAAGGCCGTGCGCTTCTCCTGATCGGTCGCTTGGTCGGCGCGTTCGAGCAGTTCAGAATATTGGGGATGAGTCCATTGAGAGTGGTTGTTGCTGCTCGACAAATAGCGGTAGAAGTCCAAAAATGTGCTGGGATCGTTGATGTTGGCAAGCCCGCCCATGCGTGCAATTTGGAATTTGTGGTGGCGCAATTCATCAAGGAAGACTTTCCATTCTTTGTTTTCCAATTTCACTCGGATGCCGAGGGCCTGATGCCACTGCTCCTGGATCGCCTGGGCGATTTTATGATGGCCGACAGCAGTATTATAACTCAAAGTCACCTGGGGAAATTGGTGAGGTTTAAGGCCCAATTCTTCTAAGCCGCGCTTGAATAGTTTTTTTGCCTCATCGATATCATTGTCGCGGAAATGGGGCTGTGTATTTTTCCACATCGTCGGAGGGATAAGTCCGGTCGCAGGCTTTTGCCCCATTTGAGCGACATTGGAGACAATCGCCTGCCGATTGATCGCTAAAGCAAAGGCTTTTCGGATATTGACATTGTTAAAAGGGAATTCCTTAGTATTAAAAACATAATAATAAGTGCCGGCAATATCAAAATGGTTAAGTACCCCTTTTTTTTCTAGCGCCGATAGCGCTTCCGTGGGCAGATTCGAGTGAGGATAGCCGGCCCAATCGAGCTCCCCGTTTTCAAACATCGTCAGTTCTGTAGTCTCATCTTCGATGATCGTATAAACGACTCGCTCGAGCTTCGTATTCTCTTTGTCCCAATAATGGGGGTTTTTTGCCATGACAATGCAATCATGGTGCCGCCACTCCTGCATGAAGAAAACCCCGTTGCTGACATAATGATCTTGAGTCCAATTCGAAAGCCGGCTCGTGATATGAGAGGGGACGGGGAAAAAGACAGAGGTGGAAAGAGCGGAAAGAAGATAGGGGACTGGATGGTCTAAATCGACTTGAAGAGTTTTCTCATCCAAGGCTTTGACTCCCACCTCATCGACCGGACAGCGCTGCGCTTTGGCTGCCTGCGCATTCTTGATGATGTATAAATCACTGGCAAACTCGCAGGGAAATGCCGGATTTAAGATCCCTTTCCATGTTTTTTCAAAATCATAGGCCGTGACGGGCTCTCCATCGGACCATTTGGCTTCCCGCAGAGTAAAAGTATAACGCTTAAGGTCGTTGGAAATTTCAATTTTTTCCGCGGCGGCAGGGATAGGCTGCCCATTGGGATCAATACGAGTCAACC
This sequence comes from Verrucomicrobiota bacterium, assembly GCA_903970455.1. Taxonomy (GTDB): domain Bacteria; phylum Chlamydiota; class Chlamydiia; order Chlamydiales; family Rhabdochlamydiaceae; genus CAJCIW01. The sequence continues at coordinate 7,096 of CAJCIW010000034.1, forward strand.
CTTCAAAACACAATTTGATGACAGCAATCGAAACGGTGTCCGTTGCTCTGCGCGGATCAAGGGTAGGAGGCTCTGCATGCAGATTTAATCGCAGCTCCTGCGTTTTGGGACTGTAGGCATTCTCTTTATTGGTACAGCCACCAAGACACAGGGAAAGCGGCAGTGTTGAGCAAATCCATCGGTGCATGCAGACTCCTTGCTAATAAGGAGATACTATAAACGATTGGAAATTTTCGTAAAGGGATAGGATGGGGTGCCGGAGGAGGCCGGCACCCGGGGATGATCGGGATCACTTACTTATTTAAATATTCGAGCAAACCTTCGTTGGTCGGCTTAAAAGTGTCATCGCCGAGCGTCCAGTTAGCAGGGCACACCTCGCCGTGAGTCTCAAAGGTGATTAAAGCATCGAGAGTGCGCACCACTTCATCGACATTCCGGCCGATGGGAAGGTCGTTGATGAGTTGATGGCGCACAACCCCCTCGCGGTCAATGATGAATAGACCTCGGTAGGCAATCCCTTTTTCATCGTTTAAGACATGATAACTTTCCGCAATCGATTTGGTGATATCAGAGAGGAGAGGATATTGCACCCCTTGGATTCCGCCCATCGCTCGCGGGGTATTCAGCCAAGCGAAATGGCTATAAACGCTGTCTATCGAGCAGCCGATCACCTGGGCATTCCTTGAAGAGAAAGCTTCCAGCTTATCTTGGAATGCATAAATTTCTGTCGGGCAAACAAAAGTGAAGTCGAGAGGATAGAAAAACAGAATGACGTATTGTCCTTTGAAGTCAGAGAGTTTCAATTCTTCGACAAATTTCCCATTGACGATCGCCTCTGCTGCAAATTCGGGTGCATCTTCTCCGACGAGCAATTCATTCGAAAAAAGAATAGAACTCTCAATTTGAGGGGTGAAGGGACTCCGATCACACGTATAACTAAATGATTCATACCCGTTTACAGCAGACGTCATCGCTGCTAGAAGAGCGGGCAAAAGTATTTTTTTCATTTTTTACCTCTTGTATTTGGGGTTTCGAAACGTGAAGACAATTTAAATATTGAGTTGTCTTTATGTAAAGGCCTTTTTTTCTGGAGGTTAAACCTGTTCACGACTATCATTTTTTCTTTATGAAACGACTACACTCATTAGGCAATAAAATCCATTTCGTCAGTTTGGGATGCGCGCGCAATCTCGTCGACACGGAAGTGATGCTGGGCATTTTGCTCAAAAGCGGATACGAAGTGACCGATGAGATCGAAAGAGCCGACTATCTCGTCGTCAACACATGCGGCTTTTTGGCGTCGGCCAGAAAAGAATCTTGCGACACGATTGATGCTCTTTTTCAAGGGAAAAAAAAGCGGGCAAAGGTGATCGTCGCCGGCTGCATGGTCCAAAAGCATAAAGAGGAATTAAAACAGCAGTTTCCCGGAATCCATTATTTTTTGGGTTCGGGCGACATGGAAAAAATCCTCGAAGCTGTCCAATCCGATGCTCAAGGTGAAGCGGTCACATCGGCGCGAAGCTATCTGGAATGGGGGGAAATCCCGCGTCAGCTTTCAACCCCGAAAAACTACGCTTACCTCAAAATTGCAGAGGGGTGCGCCAAACAATGCGCGTTTTGCATCATCCCGAAGATCAAAGGACCTCTCCGAAGCAAACCTCAAGAGCAAGTTTTAAAAGAATTCGACGCTCTCCTTTCGCAAGGGGTCCATGAAGTCATCCTGATCGCTCAGGATCTTGGAGATTACGGGAAAGAGCGGAAAGAAAAATTCGCACTTGAAGGCCTCGTCCGTGAAATGCTGAAAAGAAAAGGGGATTTTTGGCTCCGCTTTTTGTATCTCTATCCTGATGAGATCACCGACGAATTGCTTTCTTTGATGGCATCCGATTCCCGGATTTGCGCCTATCTCGACATGCCGATCCAGCACATCAATGCTGTGATGTTGAAAGCCATGCGCCGAAAAACCTCTCGCGAACAGATCATTTTCACGATCGAATCGTTGAGAAAAAAACTTCCAGGAGCTGTCATCCGCACCTCCCTCATGGTCGGATTTCCCGGAGAGACGGAAGAGCAATTCGAAGAAATGGTCCAATTCATTCAAGACCATCCTCTCGACAATATCGGAATATTCAAGTACTCGCGTGAAGAGGAATCTCCCTCTGCCAAAATGCAGGGGCATCTTTCTGAAGAGATCAAACAAATCCGTTTTGAAAAGCTTGCGGCGACACAGATGAAAGTGGTCCGCAAACAGAACAAGAGCTACCTCGGAAAAAAATTAAAAGTCATCGTCGAAGGGTATCATCCCGATTCCCCCTATTTGATGCGGGGAAGGTTCTATGGCCAATGCCCAGAGATCGACGGACAGGTGATCATCAATGATGGCCGGAAAGTCGACGCTTTCGGCAAATTCTACGAAGTCGAGATCACCGATGTAGCCGATTATGATTTGATAGGCTCCGTGGTTGGACCCGTTGCCTCCAAGAAAAGTCTGAATAAGCTCGCTATTAAATGAATAAGATTATACTCAAGCCCGGCAAAGAAAAGGCGTTGCGCAATCGCCATCCCTGGATTTTTTCCGGTGCGATCGAGTCAGCTCCGACATTTGAAAATGGGGAAATTTTATCCGTACACACTTCTCAGGGAGAGTTTCTAGCCAAAGCGTATTTCCATAAGGAAAATTCCCTTTCCGGCCGCGTTCTGACCTTTCTGGATGAACCTGTGGAAAATGCCATCGATCAGAGAATCGCTGAAGCTCTCCTGCTAAGAGAAAAAATGTTTGATCGGGAAGAGACAAACTGTTTTCGTTTGATCAATGCGGAAGGAGATGGGCTGCCTGGGCTGATCGTCGATATCTATGACGATCTCGCCGTTGTTCAATGCAACACACATGGGATGGAACGTCTCAAATATTTGATCGTAGAAAAATTGAAGAGAAAGTTGAAACTGCGCGGAATTTATGAAAAATCCCATTCAAGCGCCAGGCGAAGGGAAGGTCTTCCCGATTCTCTGGGTACGCTCTTCGGCGAATGCCCAAAAGAAATGCTCGTTAAAGAAAATGGAATCTTGTTTTTGGTCGCCATTGAAGAAGGGCAAAAAACCGGCTTTTTTCTCGATCAGCGCGAGATGCGCCAGCTGATCTCCCGCTTAAGCAAAGAGAAACGGGTGCTCAATTGCTTTTCCTATACGGGAGGATTTTCCATCTCTGCCTTGAAAGGGGGAGCGAAATATGTCGCAAGCATCGATAGTAGCGAATCAGCTTGTCGCTATGCCAAGGAAAATACCCTCCTCAACCACATCCCTTTCGACCGGCACGAAGTGATCCAATCCAATGTGTTCGATTATTTGCGAAACCTCGCTGAATCTTTCGATCTCATCATCCTCGATCCTCCCGCTTTTGCCAAAAAGCGGCAAGATGTCAACGACGCCTGCCGCGGCTATAAAGAGATTAATCGTCGAGCGTTTGAAAAAATGCCTCCGGATTCCTATCTGCTGACGTGCTCATGTTCCCATTTTATCGACGGAGATTTATTCCAACAGCTCATCTTCCAGGCTGCAATCGAGGCCGGACGAAAAGTTACCATCTGCTCCCGCCACATTCAGGCAAACGACCACCCCGTCTCTCTTTTTCATCCTGAAGGGGAGTATCTGAAAGGGTTGTTGCTTCATATCATTTAAGTCGACTTTGCAACTTTTTGGGTCCGCCTGTATAAAGAAGTTGAAGGTCTGATCAACTCCAGGGGACGCCATGAAATTCAAAGTCATTACTCCAAATGCACCCGAATACCCCGCAGAACGTATGTTGCGATGGGAAGTGTTGTCCAAGCCGCTTGGGATGCCCCCTCCTGAAGAGGACGTGTTTCCAGAAGAAATGCAAAGCTTGCACCTGATCGCCCTCGATGGAAAACGGATTGTCGGCTGCGTCTGTTTTCATCCTGAGAGCGAGTCAAATGGCCGTATTTTTGAAATGGCGGTCAGCGAAGAATACCGGGGACGAGGGTTCGGGCGCCAGCTTTTGCATACGCTGGAGAAGACGTTGGTTCAGAAAGGGATTCTTCATGTTTATCTTTTTGCAAGGCCTGAATCGGAAGAATTTTATGCATTGATGGGGTATCAGCCTGATGGGGATGTGATCCTAAATATGGGCTTGAAGCAAAGAATAATGAAAAAAATCCTACCTGCAGAAAATGATACTTTTTAAAATATGAGCACACAAAAAACGAAAGAGCGTTGTACGGCTTTCCTCATCTTTGTCATCACCGTTGCCTCATTCGGTGGTTTTTTATACGGCTATCACACGGGTGTCATTGCCGGAGCCCTTGGATTTTTATCCTCTAGATTCCAATTGCCGATTGCCGATCAGGGAATGGTCGTCAGCATTATTTTGATCGGCGCATTGATTGGTGCTATGGGGGCAGGAACTCTTGCAGACCGATGGGGCCGGAAAAGGGGGATCGCCCTGACATCGCTCCTTTTCATCTTGGGAGCAGGGATCATCACTTTCAGTGAATCATACACAACATTGCTCATCGGCCGATTCATCAGTGGTCTAGGCGTGGGCGTCATTTCTGTAGCGGGGCCCCTCTATTTAGCTGAGGTCTCTCCACCTCATTACCGTGGAGCATTCGTGGCGTGCTATCAGCTTGCCATTGCCCTGGGGATCCTGGCAAGTTTTAGTATGAATTACTTGTTTGCCAGCACGGCTGATTGGCGATGGATGTTCGCCATCGGCATTTTCCCTGCCGTCCTACAGCTTTTTGCCTTGTTTTTTTTACCGGAGACCCCTGCCTGGCTTTTCAAACATGGATTGGAAGAGAATGGGATCAAAGCTTTCGAGCGTCTGCGCAAAGACCGGGAATGGATGCATCAGCTCCAGGGGATGAGAAGCGCCGCAAGGCATCATAAACATGGAAATTGGAAAGCTTTATTTTCTCCCCAAATCCGTTTTGTCCTGATTGTGGGTTTTGTTTTAAGCGTTTTGCAGCAGATCACTGGAATCAATACGGTGATCTATTACGCACCCAAAATTTTTGAGACCGCAGGGATAGGGTCT
>CAJCIW010000035.1 GCA_903970455.1 Verrucomicrobiota bacterium
ACGGTTTACCGCGAGGTGTGCGAGCTCTCCAAAAAAAATTTGAATTTTGAAGGCCTGATGCATGCGCTGGGAGATATTTTTGAGCCCAACCTCCCCGTCATTACGATTGCCCAGGAGCTCAAAAAGAAAGGGCACCGACTTTTTCTTTTGTCCAACACCTGCGACGCCCACTTTTCTTTTGCTTTTTCTCAATTCCCCTTTTTAAAAGAATTTGAAGGGTACATCCTTTCTTACAAAGTGGGAGCCCGCAAACCTGAGAAAAAAATTTACGAAAAAGCCTTGGAGATTGCAGGATGTCGAAAAGAGGAGTGCTTTTACACAGATGACGTGTTAGCGTATATCGAAAGCGCCCGTTCACTCGAAATCGATGCGGAACAATATAAAACACCAGAAGAATTGATCCAGCATCTCAATGCAAGAAAATTACTATAAGAGTCTGCCCACGGATTTTGTTATTTTGATTTTTGATGATTTTTCCTTTAGGATCTAATTCGGTGCCGCAGTACATAGTTAAATTAACTAGGACAAGGCACCGAATTAGATCCTAAAGGAAAAAGCACGAAAAGCAATTAACAAAAATCCGTGGACAGACTCTAATGCCTGAAAAGAAAAAAAAATCGATTAAAGCCAAGACAAAAAAAGAACCAAAAGTTCGAAAACCGCCTTCTAGAAAAGTGAAGGCAAACCCTAAAAAGGCCGCCCCACCACCCCCCAAACCAGCTGCCAAACAACCGGCGTCCAAACTATCCTCTAAACAACTGCGCCTTGTTGACAATCTGTCTAAATGCATTTTGCAATTCATGGCGGGCAAGCGGTACAAACCGATGAAGGAAGCGGAATTGCTGGAACGGTTGCATCTTCCTCCACAGCTCTGGGACACCTGCTCAAAAATTATTGGAGAGTTGGTTCAATCGGGCGAAATCCAAGTCGTTAAGAACTTGCTGACTCTCGACCAGGTAAAAGAGGAGATCATCAGTGGAGTTATCCGGATGCACGTGAAAGGGTTTGGCTTTGTCATTCCAGACAATCCAAGCCAATCTCCCCAGGACATCTTTATCCCGAAACATTTAACTGACAATGCCACTGATGGGGACCATGTGGAAGTTGCCTTGAATTTGGAAGCGACTTCCGATAAAGGCCCCGAGGGGCGGATCGTCGCCATCTTGAAGCGCGCCAGAAAACACCTTGCGGGGACCATCCGTCAAGTCAATGCCAATGGCGACCTTATGGCCTATGTTCCGATTCTTGGCATGAATAGGGCGGTCATCGTCTCGGCACCGACCGACCATGTGGTTAACGTCGGCGACCGCGTGATTCTCAAAGTCGTCGAATGGGGGACAGAAAAAGAAGCCACGACCACAGAACTTTCCTACGTGATCGGCAACATTGCCGACCCTTCTTGCGACATCACGGCGGCAATCGAGGAGTTCGATTTGCGTTCCTCCTTTCCCAAAACGGTGGTTGCTCAAGCGAAAGCTTACGGAAAAAAAGTGCCGGCTAAAGACCTTAAAAAAAGGCTTAACCTTTCTAAAGAAGAATGTTTCACGATTGATCCGGACACGGCCAGGGATTTTGACGATGCGGTTTCTCTGACCAAGGATAAAAAGGGACACTTCCATTTAGGCGTCCATATCGCCGACGTCGCGCATTACGTGAGTCCCGAGAGCCCTTTGGACAAAGAAGCGGTCCAACGCGCTAATTCGACGTATTTTCCCGGCGCCTGCATTCCGATGCTCCCTGAAGAGCTATCCAATGAATTGTGCAGTCTAAAGCCCGATGAAAACCGGCTTACCGTTTCGGTATTGATGGACTTTGACAAGAACGGCACCCTTTTAAAACAAGAAGTTGTCAGATCCTATATCAAGAGCAAAAAACGCTTTACCTATTTTGAAGCTAAAGACGTCCTCGACGGGAAAAAGAAAAGCCCTCACCTCAAAACGCTAAAATTGATGGTCGAATTGTGCCAGTTGCTTAAGAAAAAGAGGTATGAACGGGGCAGCATCGATTTTGCCTTGCCGGAGATGGTCATCATCACCGATGAGAAAGGGCAGCCGCAAGGATTGAAAAAAATTGAGTACGATATCACCCACCAGCTCGTCGAAGAGTTCATGTTGAAGGCTAACGAAACCGTCGCACTGGAATTAAATAAGCGGGGAAAACGGCTCATTTATCGCATTCACGAAGTTCCCCAGGTAGAGAATTTTGAAGATTTCCTTCAATTTGCCCGCACTTTGGGCTTAAAGGTCCCTGCCAAGCCGACTCCCCAGGATTTGCAAGCCCTCTTCGAAGAAGCAAAAAAAGGGACGTTTTTCCAACAGCTTTCTGTAGCGTTCATCCGCAGCATGCGCCTTGCACAATACTCCCCTGAAAATGTCGGCCACTTCGGCCTTGCTCTCGAACACTATTGCCATTTCACCAGCCCCATCCGCCGCTATAGCGATCTGATCATCGAACGGCTTTTGTTCGATGAAGAGCCTGAAGAGATCGATCTCGACAAAATCGCCCAGCATTGCTCTGATCAGGAAAGGGTGAGCTTTCGCGCTGAAATGAGCGTGAAAACCCTGAAAAAACTGCGTTTGCTGCATCGGTATTACGCAGAAGATCCGCAGCGAGAGTACAAAGCGGTTGTGACTAAAATCAAGCCTTTCGGCCTCTTCTTTGAGCTTCAAGAGCTCATGCTCGAAGGATTTCTCCACATTTCGGAACTCGAAGACGATTATTTCTGTTTCGACGAGGTGCGGAATGTTCTCTATGGAAGAAGTTCTGGAAAAACCCACAAGCTCGGGGAACCGATCAAAGTCCGCCTGGCGCGCATCGATCTTGTTCAGTTGGAAAGCAACTGGAGCTTGATCTCGGACATGCCGAGAAGATCCAAGCCCTCTTTCTTCAGATCAAAAAAGCGATGATGGCTGCTCCACACTAAGGAGGTCCATTGGATACCCCCTTAGTGTGGAGCAGGTGAGCACTGGGAACTGGGCAGGAACTGCCGAATACAAAAAGATAGTCCAGTGGACCTTCTTTGTGCGGAGCCGGAATCTACTTGAGAAGGGGCATTGAAACTGCTATAAAAGAATAAACCATTTTTTTGTTATGAAAAAACATTTCGTCACCGGCCTCGTCATTCTTCTTCCTCTGGTTGTCACCATTGCAGTCGCCGTCTTTTTAGTGAATTTTCTGACGACGCCTTTTATCGGTATTGTTACAGCAATCCTGTCGAAGCTGCATCTCATCAACAAAGGGTTTCTTTTCCTGACCCCCGAGCAGTTAGTCACTTACATCGCTAAGGTCATCATCCTACTCCTTTTGTTCTTGTTTACTGTTGGATTGGGAATGGTTACCCGCTGGTTCCTGGTCAACACTTTTTTCCGTATGGGGGACCGGATCCTACATCGGATTCCTATCGTTAACACTGTCTATAAGACGACACAGGACATCATTAGGACGCTTTTTGTTTCCGACAAAAATTCCTTCAAACAAGTTGTCATGGTCCCCTTTCCTCGTGCGGACGTCTTTGTTTTAGGCCTTATCTCTCGCGAATCCCCGCCCATTTGCTCAAAAGCTGCCGGACAAGACCTAATCTCGGTTTTGGTCCCGACGACTCCGAATCCGACAACCGGATTTTTAATGATGTACAAACGGGAAGACCTCATCGTGATCGACATGAAGCCGGAAGAAGCTATCAAATATATCGTCTCTTGCGGCGTTATTATCCCTGAACGTGCTGAATCTCCCTCCTTCAAGCCACATCATCCATGAAAAAATATTTCCTCACGGGTTTTATCACTCTTCTCCCTATTGCCCTGACTTTGATCATTGTCTCCTGGCTGTTCCATCTTTTTACAGCTCCCCTTGCCGGCATTACCGAATATATCCTTCTCGCTTCTGAAAAAAAACTAGGCTTAAGCCTGGAACACCATGACAAGCTCGTTCTTTTTTTAAGCCGCGTTTTTGCGTTGATTATACTTCTGATTTTGATTTTTTTATTGGGATTTTGCGGACGCCGTTTTTTGAATAAATTTTTCTCTAAAATCGCTGATCGTATTTTTTCTCATATTCCTCTTGTGAGAACTATTTACCGTTTAAGCAATGACATCACCAAAGCTGTTTTTGCCGAGAACAAAAAAACATTTAAAGAAACAGTCCTGGTCCCTTTCCCTCATCACGATGCTTTGGCAATCGGCCTCGTTACGGGGGAATCCCCGGCTATTTTTAATCGGGAAGGGATCCCAAAGACCGACCTAGCCGTCTTCGTTCCAACAGCGCCCCACCCCATGTCCGGTTTTGTTTTGCTCACCCCCAAAAAAATGGTATTTCCCGTCGATGTCACCGTTGAAGACGCTTTTAAGTTTTTAATCTCCTGCGGCGTGATGCATCCGGGCGAACGTATCAATACGAAAGAGCAGGAAAAGTAACTCTAATCCTTGAAAACTTCCGGAGCCTAAAAGTTTTTTTCACACACTCTCTCTTGGTAAAATCGAAGAAAATTACATGAAATCGTTGTTCTTTTTACACTTAGCCATTATAATCGGTCCTAAATTGATCTTTTTTGAGGAGTTTTCCTATGGTTCGCATCAGCAAACAAGCAAAAAGACGCGCTGTTTCCCGTCGGCGTCCGGCCCCTCCAGCAAAGAAAACGGGACCGGTGAAAGATGCTCTCGCTCACGGGTATAAAGAGCACCCTAATGCAGTCACAGGCGATCTTGCCCAATTTTCTTTTGTTCCTAAAATCAAATAAAAATTTATAAGGATTTCCCCATGACTAGACACAGCAGCTATGGAAAATCGAGTAAATCAGCCAAAAAGCGGAATGTTCTCAAGCGCTTCGAACGCGTAGATATTCTTCGGCGCCTCGGCAGATGGAAAGATGGAGAAAACACCAAAGTGACGGGCCTTCCCAAAACCCCTGTATCCGCTTAAGTTTTGCTCAAAGTTACTCTCTATAACTCTCAACGAGACCTCCCAATCTCTTTCCCTCAAATGAGAAAGGCGGTCTCGTTTTTGCTTAAAGAACTTAAAGTTTCCACTCAAGAAGTGATTCTTCATTTTGTCACCCAAAAGCAAATTTCGCTTATTCATAAAGATTTTTTTAACGATCCCTCCCCTACCGATTGCATCACTTTCCCTATTGACTCTCCCCGGGAAGAAAAGACACCCGACCATCTTCTGGGAGAAGCCTTTATTTGTCCTAAGATAGCTGTCGACTACGCCAAACGACACCGGTTGGCCCCTGAAGCAGAGCTTTTCCGCTACGTCGTCCACTGCCTCTTGCATTTGATCGGGTACGATGATCTGCAGCCGGATGAAAGGGGCAAGATGAAGAGAAAAGAGCGCTCCTGCTTAAAAAAATTGCGGGAAGAGGGTTTTTTCCCCTCGAGTAAGTTCTAGCTTGAAAGCTCGCTGAAATTCCTACAAGAATTTTTGTTAAGGAGCAATGGTAAGTTTTTTAATTTTCAGCTTGAATACCCTCATCTTTCTCTTTGCGACAATGAGCCCTGCCACTAAAATGAGGGTATGATCAGCTTCTAAAGGACCCACCTTGGTTACAATCTCACTCATTTTCGCATTTTTTTTTCTCATCGGCTCCAGTACGCTCACCGCGGTCTCGACGTCGCTGCAGCGCAAAGGACGATTACAGGCCGAAGAGGCGTTGAAACAAGAAAGATCCCCCTTTTTTTTCCGCCACTTCCTGAATTTTTTCTTCGGTAAACAAAAGTGGGATGGCCTCCTTTTTTCTTTGAGTTTCACGAAGCATCTTCTCAGGATCGTTTTTGTCCTCATGGCCTTTTTCTTCCTCAACCAGCAAGAAATTTTCCGCAAAGTGATTGTATTGTCGCCCACAGGGTATACTTTTGATGGAGTATGGGAGCTGATCATTGCCATTTTGATCATCGTCTCTTCATTGATCATCGACTTTTTATTTAGTCTTTTTGGACAGATTAAACCCGATTTAGCCTTCCGCTACCTCTCCCCTTTCTGCTCCTGTTTTTTGCTCCTGTGCATTCCCCTCACGGCGCCGTTTTTCCGCTTCATGAAAATTTTCCTCCCTAAAGGCGCTAAGGAAAAAGCTTCCCCGACGTTTAAAATTCGGGACAAAGTGTACGAGCTGCTTCAGGAAACCGAACTTGGAGCGTATCTAGACACGACGGAGCAAAAATTCATCTTGTCTGTCGTCTCGTTTAAAGAGAGGATCGCCCGCGAGGTGATGGTCCCGAGGATTAATATTTTCAGCATGGCGGAGGAAACTCCCGTTCATGAGGCGGCGCGGAAATTTCTCGCAGAAGGCTACAGCCGAATCCCTGTCTATAAAGAGAGCGTCGATAATATTATCGGGGTACTTCTTTACAAAGATGTACTAAAAATTTATATCGAACACGGGGATAATCCGCATCGATTGAACACCCCCATCGGCAAGCTCGTCAAACCCGTCTTGTACACCCCTGAAACGAAAAAAATTTCCCATCTTCTTCAAGATTTCCGCAGTAAACAGATCCACTTGGCTATCATCGTCGATGAGTGGGGGGGGACAGAGGGGATCGTGACCATAGAGGACATCCTCGAAGAGCTCGTCGGTGAAATCGCCGATGAATACGACATCGGCCAACAAACCCAATTTTCACTCTTGCCCGGCGGCGGCTGGGTTGTCGATGCCAAAATGTCGATTATCGACATTCAAGAAGAACTAAAGGTGATGATACCGGACAGTCCCGAATATGACACCATCGGGGGGTACGTCTTCCATCGGGCAGGCACTATCCCCTCCAAAGGATGGAGGATCCATCACGACGAATTTGATCTCGAAGTGTTGAGCTCAAGCGAAAGGGCCGTCGAGAAAATTAAAATTATCCCTCTGACTTCATGATTGTGCATTGAAAAAGAATCTCATTTAAGGCAAAATCCCTCCTATTGTCTATTAGGGGGAATTGAATGCGCCGTTCGATCTGTTATTGCGAACCGAATCTCGCTCTGGCCGGAGAGCTAGCAACCTGGAAGTTTTCCTATACAACTGCAACTTCGCTCCCCAAAGGAACGCGGCTAAAATTCGATCTTCTTTCTCGGGGCCGAGAAATCGATTGGGAAATACCCAGCGTCAATCTGAAGGAAAAGAAAAACGTGATCTGGGCAGAACTCCTCGGGGGCAAAATCATTCCCGCGAAAGAGTTGGATAAATCAACCGACTTCTCCTGTTCCTTTGAGTTCAACCTCACCTCCGAGGTCAAATCCGGCGATACGATCTCAATCTTCATGGGAGCAACAGAAAAAAACAAAGAAGAAGTCGTGAAAAAGGGGAACCGCGCCCAGACTTCGATCCAGCGCCGCCGTCCTTTCTATCTCTATATCGATCCCAAAGGGAAAGGGGAGTATCGCGACCCTGAAATTTTTACTATCGATGTGCGCGGAAATGTTTTGAAAAATATCCGGATCATCGCTCCTTCCCTCGTCGGAAAAAACAAACGGTTTGATGTGATCATCCGGTTTGAAGATGTTTTTGGAAATCTGACTAACAATGCTCCTGAAGGGACACTCGTAGAAGTCTCCTATGAACATTTGCGGGAAAATTTGAATTGGAAGCTCTTCGTTCCGGAAACAGGTTTCATCAACGTCCCTAACCTTTATTTCAATGAGCCCGGAATTTACAAGATTCAGCTCCGTAATTTAAAAACCAACGACACTTACTTTTCAGCGCCGATTAAATGCTCTCTTGAAGCGGATAAAAGCATTTATTGGGGGCTTCTGCATGGAGAATCGGAAAAGATCGACTCTCTAGAAAATATCGAGTCGTGCTTACGCCATTTCCGCGATGAGCGCAACAGCCAATTTTACGGTGTCTCCCCTTTTGAAAGCATAGAAGAAACGCCAAATGATATTTGGAAAACAATCTGTGCCCAGGTCGCCGAATTTAACGAAGAATTTCGATTCATCACTTTCTTAGGCATGCAATGGTTCAACGAGGCTCCTGAAGAAGGGCTGAGGCATTTGATCTATTCCAAAGACAACAAGCCCACTCTTCGGAAAAAAGACATGAAGACAAATACGTTGAAAAAAATCTATAAGAGCCATACCACGAAAGACCTGATTTCTATTCCCAGTTTTACGATGGGTAAAGGGTTTGAAACGACATTCATCGACTTTGACCCCGATTACGAGCGGGTCGTTGAAATCTACAACGCCTGGGGCTCTTCCGAATGCACCGCGAAAGAAGGAAATCTCCGACCCATCACTTTTAACGGAAAAAAAGGGGTCGCTGAAACAGAAAAAGGCTCCATCCGTAAAGCCCTGAACAACAACTGCCGTTTCGGCTTTGTTGCCGGGGGACTCGACGATCGCGGCATCTACAACGGATTTTACGAAAGCGACCAGGTTCAATATTCTCCCGGAAAGACAGCGATCATCGCCCTGGAACAGACACGGGAAGCGCTCTATCAGGCATTAATCAATCGATCCTGTTACGCGACCACCGGAGAAAGGATCGTCCTGGGCTTTTACATTGCCGGGGCACAGATGGGCAGCGAATTGAATACCAAAGCTAAACCCGGCTTAAGCTTCAACCGCCATATCTCAGGATTTATTGCAGGCACAACACCAATTAAAGAAATTCAGTTCATCCGCAACGGCAAACCCTTCCACATCGTGCATCCTAAACAATCCCATTACGAGTTTGCCCTCGACGACTCAGAACCCATCTCAAAAATTGTTTTTCCGGCTCAAGGGGAGAAACCCCCCTTTGTGTATTATTATCTCCGCGCTGTTCAAGATGACGGCCATATCATATGGGGATCCCCCATCTGGATTGATCAAACAGAGACTACCCCAGCAGCAGCCCCCAATCAACCGAAGAAAATCAAAAAACCAAACGGCAAAGCTTAATATACTTGCCGACAGTTTCAGCGATTCATTTTTTTGTATTTTGAAGCAGGCCATGTAGAAAGCACATGGCCGATCGAAACGAACAAAAAGGCCGCGGCAAAACCAAGGCGGTAGAAGATGCTGAAGCAGAAACTTTGATAACTTTCAAAACGAGTCTGCAAAGTCAAGTTGTCCTGAAGTCTGATGTGCCATAATCCCTCACTTGTTAGAGGAATATTTTACACGATTCACACAGTGAAATCACAAGAAAAAAATAACAGGATGATAGGATGGTCAGGATGGGAATAAA
>CAJCIW010000036.1 GCA_903970455.1 Verrucomicrobiota bacterium
ACGCCGAAGACGGGGAAAAACTGGAAAGCTACGCTGTTTATGCACAGCATAAGAGGAATCAAGATGTGGCTCCGTTTGATGCCGAGGAAATGGATGAGGAGGAAACTGCCGAAAAGCTGGAGTGAAATCGTCCCGATGTGGACAAGGCCCAGGATGCGACCTGTGAATTCTGTTCTGAGGTCTTTGTCTAAGATTGTTTTTTCCAGAACCGAATTGAACTGAAAATCGATGAGCGTAGAACAAAGCTGCATGAGAACGACGATGCACAAGATGAAAGTGAGGTAGCGGGAGGCGCCGATCATTTTCAGTCCGTGATAAAATGCATTGAGCGATGTCCGTTTTTTTTCATCGTCGAGCTTCATTCCAACACCGTCCTTCGTCTGCTTTAGGGCGAAATAATAACAGCAGGAAAGGAGAATATAGATAGGAAGGGTGGCCATCAGGAGTGATTCCGATCCCATTTTCACTGCGAAGAATCCGGGAAGAATGCTTCCGATCGAGGCGCCAAGGGCCCCTACCCCAAAAAATAAACCATACAGGTATTTTGCCCGGTCGTAGGAGACCGTTGTATGGATCACCGACCAGAGCTGCTGGAACATGAGCATGATATAGACTTCTTTCCAGATGTAGAAGGCAAAGGGAATCCAACTGAACTGCTTCATGAACAAAGCACAGAAGAGATTTGTCAGGGTTACCAGGGCAGCGATCACTCCGAACATCTTAAAGCAGCCCAGACGGGGCAGATATTTGTTATACAGAGAGACGATGAGGAGGTTAAGGGGAACTGTGGCAAGCCAGGCGTAGGGAAAAAAACTGGAACCGTAGGCGGTTAGGAACACCGCATTGCTGACGGGTCGGATGATAGCGTACTCCGCGGAAATAAAAAATCCGCACAGCATCGCGAACAGGATAAAAAAACGTTCTTGGATGGTCAGTACCATCCATTCATTTTTAATGCGGGTTAACATGGAACTGTTCTAATTTTAGGCGCAAAGCCTGTTCGTAATCGGGATGCACGTAAGCCCACTGCAGATTGCCCGAGGGAATCGAAATTTGTGAAAGCTCGCTGCCCAAAAGGATAGCCCCTGACCGCATTTGGACGGGAAAAGAAAGACCCATCTGCCCTCTTTTTTCAGCATTCGTCTCCCAAAAAATGCACCACGGTGAAATTT
The DNA here is from genome assembly GCA_903970455.1 of Verrucomicrobiota bacterium. GTDB lineage: Bacteria > Chlamydiota > Chlamydiia > Chlamydiales > Rhabdochlamydiaceae > CAJCIW01. Next base: position 1,173 of record CAJCIW010000036.1, read on the forward strand.
TTAGATCTTCAGAAAATTCCTTCAATTTTTCCTCGCCGATCCCTTCCTTTAAAGCAATCGCCTTGAAGCGTTTTTCTCGCCGCAGAAGGGCATCGGCATCGGGGTAGCCGGGAGAATTCTGGTTTTTGGCCGATTTCCTTAAAGAGGAAAAAATTTCGCTGTCGCTTAAAGAAAGGTAACTCTCCAAGTCGTTAAGATAATCTCCTTCCGCGTAGAAGTTTTTCATGAAGCGCGTCAGATGGAATTTATACGCTTTAACAGAGGAATATTGATAAACGCGGTGGTGCATGAAATGGCGCGCCAAAAGGAGGGCCTCGCAGGATGCAATCCCATTCTCTTCAATCCCAAGGTGCAGCTGCCCATTTAAGGGAAGCACGCAGAGCATCTCAATTAACTGGTGGTAATCAAAAAGGCCATAAGCAACGCCGGTGCATTGCGCATCCCGAAGCAAATAATCGATCCGGTCTGCGCCGAAAAAATCTCCTGTGATCACATGAGATAGCACCCGCTCCTCAGAGGTAAATGGGGTTGCAATCCCCATCTCTTTCAATTTTTTTTCGCCGATCGCCATTTTGAGGACGTCGCCGACAATATCTTTTTCTGGAAATCGAGTCTTTAGCGCATCCCATACGTGAACGAGATAAGAGCTTTGGATGATCTTTACGGTCCATTCTTCATGGCCGGCCAGTCCCAACAACTCTTTTTCTGCAACGTGGGAAAAAGGGAGGTGACCTAAATCGTGGCAAAGCGCCGCCAGGCGGATCATATGGAGCCAATAACTCGAATCGGGAGGGGAAAACTGCTTGGCTGTGATTCTCTCGAAAATCCGCGTGGCCAATTCCATACAGCCTAGCGAATGTTCAAATCGCGTATGTGTGGCGCCAGGATACACGACGTGGGTAATGCCGAGCTGATGGATATGATGGAGCCGTTGGAACGGCTCCGAGTCAATCAAACTCCGTTCCGCCTCGTTGAAACGGATGAAGCCGTGAACGGCATCGTAAATTTTTTGGTTTTTTTCGCTCATTTTTCCGGCCTGGGTCGGCTTTCGTGCATGTAGCTTGGCGTCACCTCTACGAACTCGGCTTTTCTCTGTAGTTCTTTGATGTTGCGGGCGCCACCATAGGTCAGGCCGCTGCGTAATCCTCCGAGGAGATTGGCGAGGAGTTCAGCAGCGCTTCCAGAAACAGGCCCCCAAAAGTCGATCCCTTCTGCGACTGTTTTTTCTTTCAGCCCGCCATAGAAATCATTTTGAAAGTCTTCACTTGCCTGCCCGCGGAATTTCGCTTCGAGCTCTGATGGGGAAGAATCCGATTTCCGCTTGGGGGCCGCGCTTTCTTTAGTCATCGCAAAGAGTTTGCCGATCATAACGGTGCTAGCGCCGGCAGCAAGAGCCAACACGACATCGCGGCTATTGCGTATGCCGCCGTCAGCGATCAAGGGAACCCGCAATTTATCGGCGATCTTAGCGCAATCGTAGATTGCGGTCAGCTGCGGCACGCCAAACCCGGTCACTATCCGCGTCGTGCAGGCAGCCCCAGGCCCTACCCCCACTTTGACGGCATCGGCTCCTGCGTTGACCAGATCGTGATACGCCATCGCCGTACAGACATTCCCTGCGATAATTTCTTTATCGGGATGTGTCCGCTTGAGCTCTTGAATGTAGCGGAACATTTTATCCGAATGCCCATGGGCGACGTCGATGCAGACGCCTATCGCGCCCAAATCGAGCAGTTTGCGCGTTTCGTCAATTTTGAGGATGCCGCAGGAGATAAAAGTCTTATCTTTGTATTTTTTTACCCACCGCTCTTGCGCCTCCATATTTGTAAATCGATGGAAGATCGGAATCGAACCTGCCTCGATCAAGATATCGGCAAGCTCATCGCTGATGGCAGTGTCCATATTCGAGCAAATGATCGGGATATGCATCTTGCGGTTTTTGGTGAGCCAAGTCTCAAGGAGAGGTTCAGTACGGGAAGGCACATTGTTGAATTGAGGCACTAACGCCACATCGTCAAAGGTATACGCTTTTCTAAACGACATCGAAAGACTCCAGTAAATAACCTGAGTTTTGGGTTCAGTACTCAGGTTAAATAGGTAAATATAGCACAAAAATGCCGTTTTTTATAGCATTTTTTTGTATGATTAGTGTGACCATTTTAACAAAAAATTGCCAGGCCACCCTCGCTGCTACCCTTGAATCGCTTCAAAAATTTCCTCAAATTCTTATTTTTGACTCAGGTTCAACAGACCAGACCCTAGCTATCGCCTCAGGTTACCCCAACGTGACCATTGTCCAGGGAGTATTTACAGGGTTCGGGCCCACGCATAATGCCGCCTCCTCCCACGCGAAATATGATTGGGTCCTATCGATTGACAGCGATGAGGTTGTGACTTCCGAACTGTGCGAGGAAATTTTTGAATTGAAGCTGGACCCGTATCATGTGTATCAAATCGAAAGAAAAAATTACTTCAATGGGAAATGGGTCCGCTGTTGCGGAGGATGGCATCCCGATCCTGTGTTAAGGCTTTATCACAGAAAGACAACCCGATTTTCTGACGACGCCGTCCACGAAAAAGTTTTAAGCCAAAACCTGCAAATCATTCCCCTCTCCTCCCCTCTTCTTCATACCCCTTTCCGTTCGATGGAAGACTTTTTGCATAAGATGCAAACCTACTCCACCCTCTTTGCCCAGCAAAACAGGGGGAAAAAGCAGGCTTCGATTCCCAAAGCCATTGCTCACGGCCTTTTCGCCTTTTTAAAAAGCTACTTATTGAAAAAAGGGTTTTTAGGTGGGAAAGAAGGATTTATTATTTCCATATATAATGGCCATACATCTTTCTATAAATACTTGAAGTTGATGGAGATCAACAAAAAGTAATTAGCGAGCCCCCACCTGATCGATGTAAAAAACGCCTCGATTGTTGAAATTTTCCCGGAAGTAGGAAAAACGGTTTCCCATCAGATCATAAGGCAGACAAGTGACAAGGCTGAGTAATGGGAAAACTTCAATGGTTCCCCGCAATAGATTAGCCACCCCATGCAACGAATATTTAACGGCGACTTCTGCCGCTTTGTTGAGCTGAGCATGCCTCTGGGAAGCATGAGGATTGAAAAGAGCCGCGATAGCCAAGATAGCACCCGTAGCAATCCCCCCGATCACTTCAATTTTTCCCAATACCGCTCTTATTACACCTGAAACCGAAGAGACAAGAGGAACGTATCCTGCGATGTTGAGAGCGTGTTCGAATTTCTCTAGAGAAGAATCTAACGAACCTTGTATTTCATTCATATTTACCTCGTTTACAAAATCAGTAAAAGGAGCGTAAGTTGGTTGCCAAAAAAATGCAAGACTTTATGAACATCGCCGCTCCTCCCCTAGTCGATTTGGAAGAAATGGCACAACAATTTGTGCTTGAAACAAAGCAACTCCAAATCCCAGGCCATCCGACAGCTTGCAATCCTTCGATCATCCGCTTGGGCAATCGGTTCCTTTTAAGTTTTGACCCTTATGTTGAAAATAGTGAGGAGCCTGATCGGATCGGTCTCGTTTGGCTGAATGAAGATTTCGATGTCATGGGCGAGGCAACAATTTTGGGTCTCCCTAGGCCTTGTTCTCTAATCGCGCTTGAAGTCAACTTTTTTCTTTCCCTCAAAAGCCAAGGCCTTCGCTTGCAAGCACGCTACGGCCTTGGCTTTTGAGGGAAAGAAAAAAGTTGACTTCAAGCGCGATTAGAGAACAAGACCGTTTTATATAGGGAATTTTGTCAGGAAGATCGATTTTGAGTGATGGGGAAAAAGGGGGAACCCTGATTGGGTTCCCCCTTTAATGTTAATGCGTAGTCGTTAAATTCTTAGCCGTACAGGAACTGTTTCCGCCGCCAGACACTGTGGCTGTTGGCGTGACTGTGACTGGAGCATTTTTAGCTACATTCACATTCAGCACGATGGTCGGATAGCTCATACCCGGATTCAATGCGCTACTCTCGGTGAAAGTGAGCGTATTCTTGTGGAAAACCCATCCCGGAGCACTAGAGGAAACATACGTAAGTCCAGTGGGAAGAGTAATTGCTAGTGTTACAGGAGCTGAGGTGGGAGCATTACCTGTATTGGAAACAACGATGCGATAAGTGCCGATTTTTCCTCTCGTGAAAGGACCATCGTGTTTTAACGCAACGCTCAAAACGGGTGCCGTCACTGGCGGTGGCGGTGGCGTCGGGGTGGAGCCCGTTAAGCTCGCAAATAAATTGCTCCCGTTAAAGCTACCCCATCCTGAAGCGTTATCATAACCCGGACCCGCACTGTAAAATAAATTGTTGCCGGTTGTCACATCATGAAAATCCGCTGCATACGCCATCCCACTGTTGGCAATGGCATACAGAATAGGATTCGCAAATCCTAATGAAGGTTTTTTGGCCTCTGCTAGTGATTGGTTGACGCAAGCTGTAAAAGCTGCCCATAGTGGAGCCGCACAACTCGTTCCCCCAAAGATTTGCCATTGCCCCTCAAAATAAATCGCATACCCGGTATTGGGATCGGCATCCAGTGCAACATCAGGGACATTCCGATTACTCATCGAATAGACCCCTGATACATTTTTTTGCCACGATGGAATTGGCCACACCTTGCTTACGCCGCCTCCACCTGCTCCATTTCCAACGCCATTATTCCATACCGATTCCATTTGATAGGCGCCGGTATTTGGATTGACTGTTAGTCTAGTTCCGCCGACACCAACTACATAAGGCTGAGAAGCAGGATCATCGACGACAAGAGCCGTTGAGGAATTGTTCTGATAATCATCGTAAGCACCGCTATCTCCAGCAGCAGCATAAATGGTCTGTCCCTGGACTGCCATTTGCTGGAAAATGGCATTCTCAGCTTGGAGATATTGAGCAGCCTCTAAATCTTCACCCATTCCCCAAGAAGTGCTTACTTGTTTGGCAATATTATCAGTCGCAATCCGATTGTAAGTGTCGATCACCCCTTGATTCGAATTGGGCCCTTCGTACACATAAATTTCACTTTCCGGTGCCAACGCAAGCGCAAGTTCGATGTCAAGGGTGACTTCTGCATCAATCCCATCACTACTTCCCCCATCCACTATAACATTCGTCAATTTAGGAGCGGGCAGCCCAAAATAGGCGGTATAGGCATTGATATCGCTGGCTTGATAACCCGCAAGTTCGAATAAAGCAATCACCTGATTGGATCCATTTGCCGACACTCCTGAGAGGTTATAAGCTTTCACGATGTC
>CAJCIW010000037.1 GCA_903970455.1 Verrucomicrobiota bacterium
CTCAAGAGCTTTTAGTTGGGTATACGCGCGAAAGGGACAATTTGCAGGCGCAATTAAGAGAATTAGTATTTCTGCGCGATCAGATTTTTCAAGCCGACTTTGAGGTGAGTTCTTTAGGAGGAGTCTTAAATGATAGCATCACCGCTGACTTGATTCAAAAGGCGGGGGCCGTAGCTTTGCAGTTGAAAGACAGAGATAACCGCAGCGAACGGGAGCACAGCCGTCTCGAGGAAACCCTACAAACGCAAAAGAATTTTTTATCTCAATATCTCCTTCAAACGATTGAGCTCAAAAAACTCAAAGCAAAATTATTGAGCGACAAGATCGACTCTTTGCGCCGCACCACGGCCGGCCTTTTGCAATCGGAAAAAGCATTGCTTACCGAAAAATTGAACGAATTGAATCAAAAAATGGGGGATCTTCCCGAAAAACTGCGCCGCGAGGGGGTGCTTGCGATGAGAAAGGAACTCGGATCGACGATGCTTCAAGCTGTCTCGCAAATTACCGAGACAAAAAATTTGAATCAGCATATCTTCCAAGCTAACTCAAAGCCTTTGGATGCGGCGTTGCCGCCTATGAGAATTCCTTCGCCAAAAATTCTTATCCTCACTGTAGTTTTCGGCCTGGCTGCAGCCCTGGCGTATTATGTTTATCTCTTCTGCAAAAATATGCTGAAAGGTTTTCCTGTGAACGAGGAGAATCTAAAAGTCTCCGGTTTCCCCACCACCGGATCTTTTTCCAAGCATTGCAATGCGAAGCTGCAGGAAATTTCATCTCAAGATTTGGAAACAATGCGCCGGATCGTCGAATTTCTTCTTTCACAGCCTAAAAAAGGGGAAGGTTCCGTTGTGACCTGCATAGGAGGAAAATATCCAAAATATACTTTGCCTCTAGCGGAATTGTTAGCGATGCGGGGCCTCAAAGTTCTCGCCATCGATTGCGTCTTTGACCAAGTTGTTCACGAAGACGATATGCCGGGACTTTGGCAATATTTGAATAATCCCTCCCTTGATCTGCCCATCAGGCACTCCCTGATGTTCGACCATTTGCCGAGCGGGGGAACAACGCGCCATGCGGCAGAATTCATCGGCAATGCAAAATTTACAGGATTTATTTCCCGCATCAAACAAAGGTACGACCTGATCCTATTATTTAGCAGCGCGGATGCCACGACCGCGGAAGGCCACGCCTTCCTTCCCATTTCCGACTCGGTGATCGTCACCGCCCAGCAGGAGCAAAAGGATGAGCTCCTCGTTTACCTCAATTGGGCCAACAAAAAAGAGGCCAACTGTGCTACTTTTGTCTACTCAGAGGAGTTTGGTTAAAAAAAACTCCCTCCTCTGTGATAATGATATGTAAAATTATTTTTATATGACCAAGCCCCAAAAAATCCTCGTGACCGGCGGAGCAGGCTTTTTAGGCTCCCACCTTTGTGAAAAATTGCTGCAGCAAGGATATTCCGTTCTTTGCCTCGACAATTTTTTTACAGGCAGCAAAGACAACATTCTCCCTTTCATCGATCATCCTTTGTTCCAATTGATCGAGCAAGATGTTTGCCAGCGGATCGACCTCGACATCGATGCCATTTACAACCTCGCCTGTCCCGCGTCCCCCATTCACTATCAATACGATCCCGTCAAGACGATCAAGACCAATGTACATGGGGCGATCAATATGCTCGAGCTCGCCCATGCCAAAAAGGCGATCATCCTGCAAGCCTCTACCAGCGAAGTCTACGGGGATCCTCATCAGCACCCCCAAACGGAAACCTACTGGGGAAACGTCAACCCGATTGGCATCCGTTCTTGTTATGACGAAGGAAAGCGTTGCGCAGAAACGCTATTTTTTGACTTCCATCGGCAGTTTGGCCTGCCCATTAAAGTCGCCCGAATCTTCAATACCTATGGACCTCGCATGCACCCCAATGACGGCCGCGTCGTCTCGAACTTCATCGTACAGGCGTTGAAAAATGAGGCCATCACGATCTACGGAGACGGAACCCAGACGCGCTCTTTCTGCTTTGTCGATGATCTGATCGAGGGGTTGATCTCATTGATGAACACCACAAAAGAATTGACCGGGCCCATCAACATCGGCAATCCCAACGAATTCACCATTCTGCAGCTTGCCGAACTCGTATTCGAGCTAACAGGTAAAAAACCCAACCTCGTCTTTCACCCGCTTCCCGGCGACGACCCTAAACAGCGCAAGCCCGACATCGCCCTCGCAAAGTCACAGCTTGGCTGGGAACCCAAGATCCAACTCAAAGAAGGCCTCAAAGCCACGATCGATTACTTCGACAAGTGTCTTTCTTCAAGTTCGAAAGGGTGACCTTCATTTAACCAGACCTAAATTTTCTAGCCTTCCTAAAAACAACAATTGACATGTTGTATCTTTGAACAGTAAATATGATCAAATTTATATTCATTTCGGCTTTTGCTTTTCTCGTTTTCTTCAACTCAGCAGTTGCGAATGCAAACAAGTACTTAAAAGGAATTTCAGAATTCGATGTTGTACTCATGTTTTTTACAGAAAATGATGAAACTCATCAGGCTCTATGGAAAGAAACTGTTTCTTCCCTAGAGAAAATTGGAACTGTGCATATCTCTGAAAAAGATATTAATCACGCTGAAAGTTCATTGCCCTTTCTTTTATTGACTATCGATGGAAATGATAAACAAGGTTCGATAATAATTTTTGCTGAAGCAGAACTTCTCATCAATCGATCCAGAATCAGTACCAAGATTTGGGAATTGGATTTAAAGGATTCAGAGAAATCCGCTGAACCTTTCTTGACAGAAGAGGGTACAATTGGTTTTAGAAAAGTTAGGATACCCGAGGAAGGGATTAACCAGTCATTGCCCGAGAGAATGCTTGGACGATTTGTAAAAGAATACAAAATCGGCAATTCCCGAAGACCCGTATTTCACATCCAGAGAAAGGCCTGTAGTTTTGTGAGGGATCTCACTTCCCCGGAATAACATAAGCATTTCTGCCGTGCCTGCTTTTGATCTCGCGCCATTTCTTTACGATTTCGGTGGCGAGAGGCGCCGCCTCTTTACCGCCGGCTTCGCTGAAGCGCAGGTACACGACGACGACAAGTTCGGGATTCTCCCAGGTTTGTTGCTCCTCTTCAGAAAAGGCAACTCCGCCGAACCAAATGTGGTTGTGGATTTTTGCGGTGGATTCTGAATCGATCGATTGCTTGTAGAGGATCTCCGCAGTGCCCGTTTTGCCGATTAATTGATCTTTCAGATCGTAGAAATTTTGCATCCATTCGGGGTTCTGGTGCAGGGCGCGGATGATTTGCGGCCGCGCAGTTCCTTTAGCCCCGTTGATCACCAGGTGCATTCCTTCGATGAGGGGTCCACGGATGTTACCTGGCATGGGCAATTCCCGTTTGATTTCCGGAGCGCTGTACCAGATGTAGGGATGGGTTCCATCGGCTTGAGTGGCGGAAAAGAGAGGGAAGTGGATTCCAATCGATGCTAACTGATCTTTAAAAGGAAAAAGCGCTTGTTCGAAGGGATCGCGGTATTCCCGGAGTGGCTCTTTGCCCACGATGACTTGGATCACTTTGGGTTTGAGGACTTTCCCTTTATTCGCAATCGCGCCGAGCATGACCGCGGTTTGTAAAGGGGTGACGACGAGGGAGTGTTGTCCGATCGCAAATGAGTATAATCCTGTTTTATTCAGCGTGACATCATCGGGAAGCGTGCCGGCGATTTCGCCGGGAAGCTCGATCCCGGTCTTTTCCCCAAAACCGAAGTCTCTCGAGGTGGCGACAAGGTTCAACGGGTCTTTCAAATATTCCCCTGCAAGGATCGAAAAATAGATGTTGCTCGATCGCTCAATCGCGCCGACGATATCGATTTTGCCGATGTTGGGGCGGCTTCGAGGGAGTTTTCCCCCTTTGTACATACGGGTGATCGACCCTCCCTCGAGAGTGGAGCCGAGAATTTGATCATTGCTTCCGGGTTGAGAATGCCATTGCATGTTATCGATGAGAGTTAACGGATTCCCATTCTGCATTTCTTTCAATTGCGCGCAACGCTCCAAAAGTCCTTGATAGGCGACGACGAGTTTGAAAACCGATCCCTGAGGGGTGGATTGGCGGAACGCCTGCGATCGCCCATACCCATATCCCGCAATAGGATAGAAAGCGGCGGCGAGGTGTTTGCCCATTTGAGCCCCCTTCGTATTGCGCAAACTTCGATAGCGGCCAAAAAGGGGGAATTTAAGTTCTTCAAAAGTGCACATCGACTGGAGAAATTTCAATCGTTTTTCATGAGAAAGAGAGGCGATGGCACCTTTTAATTTCTCTGCGTGTTTTTTTACCTTTTCAGGGGTTTCATCCATTAAAAAGTTTTGTATAAGTTTAAAGCGATTCTCTTCCCAAAAAGCTTTAAACAACTGTTTTTCTATTTGCTCGAGGTAGTCGGTGTAAGGCTTTGCATATTGCTTTTTCTGTTTCTCTTCTTTCCGTTTTGTTTTTAGGTATTCCTTAAAATTTTCGTTCCGCCAAGCCTGAAAATCGTGTTTGTGAAACCAGTTTCTAAAGTGGGTCTGCAAATAGCTCTGCACAACAGCGAATGATTGATTGAGAAGGCGGTAGCCGGCCAAGGAGAGTGCGCTAATGCTATCGAACAGTTCGGGAGAAAACCGCTCCTTGTCGGCAAGAAGACGGCACAGGTCGACGATCAGTAATTTATCATCATTATGTTTCACCTGCTGCAAATAGGGATCGATTTTGCTTCTCAAGCTTAACGTTTCGGAGCTTTTTTGCTTCAGAGAAAGCTCGATATTCTTTCTCTCTTCGAGGGAGGGTAGATTTTTTGAAGAGATGTGGGGCGCAGCAGGATAAAGAGCTTCGAGCAATGCATTCATCTGATTTTGCCCGCAAATTTGCAGCAAATTTTCCAATGCTGTCTGGAAGGTAATCGCATTGCCAAGAGTGGAAATTTTATGTAGCGCTGCAAGCACCTCACTTTGAGGAGGAAGGATCGCTTCCAGGTATTTTTCCAAAGAAAGATCGATTGCCTCTTCATAAAAAGAATGGGAGTTTTCATTGTAGCGTTCCCGTTCCAAAGGGCGCTTACCGTCCCAAATTTCTCCAATGTAAGTTTCATTCTCAAGCCATCTGCGAATGCGCGCCTGTTTTTCTTCCCTGACGTCGGGAATCCGGGAAGGGATAAAATCGTTGGGATCGATGCGAGGATAAGAGGCCAATGTGAGGATTTCGCCTGTTTTTGGGTCGAGAGCGACAATGGCGCCCCCCTTGATCCAGGGGGTGCTCAAGTCGGGAGCTCCTTCAGGATCGCGCGACTCGCGAATCGTTTCATTTTGAGCGAGAAGCTGTTCCGCAAATTCTTGAAGTTCTGAAGAAACCGAGAGCAAAAGGCGTTGCCCTGAAAGCTCTTTGCGCCCCCCGGGAAGCTCGTGTAAAAAATTGCCCTTCGTATTGACTTCAAAGATTTTTTTACCCGCGTAACCGCGCAAGTCCGCATCGAATGCACCTTCCACTCCTGATTTGCCCACCAGGTCGTTGATCCGGTACGCCTTTTCTTGCAAGGCCTTCCATCTTTCCCGCACTTCCAGAGGATTGTGGAAACCTTTTGGCAATACAGCCACCTCACCCGATTCCCGCTTAGACAGGTAGTCTTGCAGTGTTTTCAACTCTTCAGCGATGGAATAATATTCTTTGGAGCTGATGGATCCCATGTAGCCGATGACATCGGACCCGATTTTTCCGAACGGATAATACCGCTTGGACCCTTTCTCGGTGACGAGCCCCGCCCAATCCTTCTCAAGCATTTTGAGACGGTAATATTCCTGCTCGGTCAGATCTTCCTTCAAAATGAAGGGAGTGTGCGGGAAAAGCGAGGCCTTCCCATGAATCACGTCTTCGATGCCCTGAGAGTCCATCTGCAATTCTTTGGCGAGAAGTTCCGAAAGGTTTTTTATATATTCCGACCTCGCTTGAATCCGAACGCGCTTTCCCTCTCGGTTCATTTCCCATCTTACTGCAGGGATTTGCCGGATGTCCGCGTACCATACAGCCGCATTGTATTGAATTTTGTTGAGGGCGAGAGGGATGTTGAACCTGTCCCGCACAGTTGCCCGTTCCACTTTTTCGATGACCGTGCGCCGCATCGGCCGGCGGGCTTTTTCCACATGCTTATCGTGTTGGACGACTGAGAGATACCACACCCGCACTAGAATCAATAATAGGGCTAAGATAATGATATTCAAGACTCTATTCGCTTTCTCGGGAATCGTGTAGTCCATTCGTACCTACTAAATCCGTCCTCCATCATAAAAAAATCTGTTTTATAGTAAAGAGGTAAGATTAATTTATAAATTTAATTATTTCCTGGTTCCGGTTGCTTTTTTTAAAATATTCTTTTATTTTAAATGTATTAAAATTAACAAAACCTAGCTTTAAAATAATTTCAATCCCACTAGGAACGTGCCCATCTATCTATGGCCATTCATAACTGGATACCTGTAGCAGTTTTTTACCTCTTGGAATTAAATTCTCCGTTTGTTAAAAATAGAGGTGATTTTTAAG
>CAJCIW010000038.1 GCA_903970455.1 Verrucomicrobiota bacterium
TCGAGCATCTGCGTCGCTGTGATGACAGGCTTTCCCGCCTGGTAGCATTTGCGGATCATCATTTTTTGCAGCCGGGGAACCTCTTTTAGTGGCAGCTCCACCCCAAGGTCTCCCCTTGCCACCATGATCCCATCGGCAACTTGGAGGATCCCATCGAAATTTTGCACGCCTAAACTATTTTCAATTTTGGCGATCACGTAGATTTCCGATTTTTTTTGGCTGCGAAGTAGGGTTTTGATCTCGAGCACGTGATCGGGAGAGCGGATGAAGGAGGCGGCAATGACGTCGACGTCTTGCTCGCAGCCGAAAGTGATGTCGGAAATGTCCTGTTGCGTCATCGCAGGGAGGTCGATATTGACGCCGGGTATATTAACCCCCTTGTGATCTTTTAGAATGCCTGGGTTTTCTATTTCGATGACGACCCCTTTTTTGTTCTTCTCCACGACACGGGTCATCAGGCATCCATCATCGATGAGCACCCGCATGCCGAGCTCTAAAGAATCCAGGGCAACCGATGGGGTGATCTGGACATGATTTTCATCGCCCATGACTTCTTCTTTGACGAGAAGAAGGCGCTGGCCTGTGCTGACAGAGAATTGCCCATTTTTGATATTGCCTATACGGATCTCTGGCCCTTTGGTATCGAGCATGATCGCCAAAGGGACTTTTTTCTCTTCCCGCGCTTTCTGGAGCATCTGGATCGTTTTGAGATGGTCGGCATGCGTCCCATGGCTGAAATTGAGCCGTGCGACATTCATGCCCGCATCGATCAGCTCGAGAATTTTCTCATAGCTCCCTACTGCCGGCCCTATCGTACAGATGATCTTGGTTCGAGTCCGTATATGCATTCTCTTAATTTACTTGTACATTAAGTTTAATAGGTATAAAAAAAAATGATTAACTACCCACTCAGGAGGCTTTTATGAAAGCAGGAATTTTAGGAATCATTTCTCTCTGCATTTTCTCAGGAACTATCCATGCATGCCCTTGCCATCCGCAACCCCCGCCGCACATCCAATCCCACTCAACCGAAAAATATACGAATTGGAAGTGCCCGTGCAAGAAAAAGCCGCCCGTGACACAAAATATTTAGTTTAATAGCGTAAGTCTGTGCGCCCAGAGGGTGCATAGGCTCTTATTCAACGCAACGGCTAGGGAGATAGACTTATGGGAAATTTGAGTTAATTCTCTTTCAATTTTGCTCGCGCCTCTATGCGTCCATGTAGTATCATGGAAAAACTTATAGCCAAATTTTACAAGATGCAAGAGCCGAAAATCGTTCTGAAAAAAGTCAAGGTCCACAATTTGAAAAGTGTTGACCTCGACTTAAATCACAATGAATTAATCGTCTTCACGGGAGTATCCGGTTCGGGGAAGTCTTCCCTTGCCTTCGATACGATTTACATCGAAGGACAAAGGCGCTATGTCGAATCGCTATCCACTTATGCGCGCCGCCATCTTGGCGATTTGACTAAACCCGATGCGGAATTGATCAGCGGGATCTCTCCAACCATCGCGATCGAGCAAAAAACGGCTGGACGCAACCCCCGCTCTACGGTCGGTACGATCACGGGAATTTACGATTTTATGCGGGTGCTCTTCGCCCGCATTGGAATCGCCCATTGCCCCGTCAGCGGGGAGGTCGTAACACCACAAAGTGCCGAACAGATCCTTCGAACTATCCGTGAGCTGCCACAAGGGACGCGTCTCATTCTTTTGGCGCCTTTTGCAAAAAACAAAAAGGCTGAATTCAAGGAAGACTTTGCGGAACTTGTCCGAAAGGGATACACACGGGTTCGCCTCGACGGGAAAATCATCGATTTGAGCGAAGAGGTGAAAATCGACGGAAAAGTGGCCCACGATGTGGACATTGTGATCGACAGGCTCGGTGTCACTCCCGAAGAGGACAACCGGCTGGCTGAAGCGGTTTCTCAAGCTCTGGAAGCGGGCCAAGGGTTGATGAGCATCTTGCAAGCGGACAGCGGGAAGGAAACGCTTTTTTCACAGCACGCATTCTCTCCTAAATCGGGGCTTTCTTACGGGCCGCTGGAGCCTTCCGATTTTTCTTTCAATCATCCGAACGGGATGTGCCCCACCTGCCAAGGGTTGGGCATGATCCAGGAATTTGATTTGCAAAAGATTATCAACCCCGACCTTTCGATTGCTGAAGATTGCTGCAGCATCTCAAGTTCATACAAGACGGTGCGCTACGGCAACATTTACGATAACCTAAGCCGTCTCTATGGTTTCGATGTACATACGCCCTGGAAAAACCTTCCCGAAAAGGGAAAAAAGGTTTTGCTCTACGGAACGGAAAAAAAATGGACGGAGATGCGCTTTGTCCATCCGCATAAAAGAAGCCGGTGGACTGAATATGTGCAATGGCGCGGCATCCTGCATGAAGGGAAGGAAAGGTTCAATCAGGCGCAAAGCGATCTCTACCGCGCTAAAATGAAAGAGCTGATGCACGAATCGATCTGCTCCGATTGCCAAGGGGAAAAGATCCGCCCCTACCCTGCGGCCGCCACTGTGGGGAAAAAAAGGATCGCCGAGATCACCGGGATGGCCGTCGACGATGCGTTGCAATTTTTTCAAAACCTCAAATTGGCCAAACAAGAAAAGACGATCGCCGAAGAACTGCTTAAAGAGATTGTCCAGCGGCTAGAATTCTTAAACGGCGTCGGACTCCACTACCTAAGCCTGGAACGCACAGCTCCGACTCTATCCGGCGGGGAATCACAGCGCGTACGGCTCGCCTCCCAAATCGGATCGGGCCTCGTCGGTGCCACTTACGTCCTGGACGAGCCCTCGATCGGCCTGCACCCGCGGGACAACCTCAAATTATTGCAAACGCTGAAGAGTTTGCGAGACAAAGGGAATACCGTCATCGTTGTCGAACATGATGAAGAGACGATCCGTTCTGCAGACACTATCATCGATGTCGGACCGTTGGCGGGGCAATTCGGCGGTAAGATCATCGTCAAAGGGGATCTCCACGCTCTCCTCTCCTCCCCTGAATCTTTGACGGGAGCTTATCTTTCAGGGAAAAAACAGATTCCTGTTCCAAAA
>CAJCIW010000039.1 GCA_903970455.1 Verrucomicrobiota bacterium
ATGAACTCTTCCATTTCTTTCCCCTGGACCGTCAATTTCCCCGAAGTGTACAAAGTGCAGGAGACTCCTTTTTTCTGGGCAGAAAAAATCGTATAGGCAGGAGTTGCGAGCTTAAATCCTTGCTCGATCAGGTCGGTACGCAATTTATCGGCTAGGCTTAAGTCGATTTCAGCGACAAAACAAGAACTTTTTTCAGAAGTCATAATGTATGCATTTTTGCATTGATTTCGAAAAAAAACAAGTTTAGAATCAAAACATGCGCCGCGATTTTATTGCATTTAAGACGGAGGAATATGAGTGAAGAACTGAAACGCATCGGAATTTTTTTTAAGACGAAGCGCAAAGATCTTAATCTTTCTTTGAAAGAGGTTGAAAATTCCACTTCGATCCGTTCCGCTTATCTCGAAGCGATCGAAGAAGGACAGATCAATGAATACATTTCAGGGGTTTACGCTTTGGGTTTCATCAAACAATACGCGCAGTTTTTGGGGTTAGATATCGATGGGATGATCCGCGATAATCCGAATGCGTTCCGCATGCCTGCGGAAAAACATGAGTTTTCTTATGGGATCGGCACCCTGGAGGTGCGAGGAAGCATGGGAGGCGGTGTGAAGTGGCTGCCTAATTTATTGTGGGCTGGGGCGGCGGCTTTAGTGCTCGTCGTTGCCTGGTATTTGGCAAAGTTTCTCGGGATTCTCTGACTAATTAACTTCAAATTTTTATGGCTACGCCGCAGTACACAAACCGATTAATCCATGAAAAATCGCCCTATTTGTTGCAGCATGCGCACAATCCAGTCGATTGGTACCCATGGGGGCAAGAAGCGTTCGATCAGGCAAAACAGTCCGATAGGCCGATTTTCCTTTCGATCGGGTATGCGACTTGCCATTGGTGCCATGTTATGGAAAATGAATCATTTGAAAACCCGGAAATCGCGAAGTTGATGAATGAGGCTTTCGTCAATATCAAAGTCGATCGGGAAGAGCTCCCTCAAGTCGATAGCATTTACATGGAATTCGGCCAAGCCTTGATGTCCTCTGCAGGGGGGTGGCCACTCAATTTGATTTTGACTCCCGATCTTAAGCCTTTTTTTGCGGTGACTTATCTCCCTCCTGCAAACAAACGGGGGCTGATGGGAATGAAGCAGTTTGTCCAGCATATCAACCAGTTATGGCAGAGCGAGGAACGGAAACAGCTTGTTGATCAGGCAGACAAAATCGTCGAAATTTTTGAAAAAAGCGCAAAGGCTGCAGGCGATACTGTCCCTACCGAGGAACATCTCATCACTTCGATCGAAATGTTGTACGCGTTGGCTGACCCGCTTTACGGCGGCATGAAAGGGGAGCCGAAATTTCCGATGAGCTACCAGTCGATGTTATTTCTCGAATTCGCCAAATGGAAGGGGGATAGTCGGGCCCTTTTTTGCGCCGAGTTGACTTTGGATAGGATGCTTCGAGGAGGAATCTATGATCAGCTTGGTGGCGGTTTTTCCCGCTATGCCATCGATGAGAGATGGACGATTCCTCATTTTGAAAAAATGCTCTACGATAATGCGATTTTAGCCAGGAGCTATCTCGATGCGTGGAAGTATACAAAGAAAGAGAGTTACCGCGTCGGCTGCGAGGAAATTCTCGACTATGTTTTAAATGAAATGACGCATCCCGAAGGAGGGTTTTTTTCAGGGGAAGATGCGGATTCCGAAGGGCGTGAAGGGATGTATTATACGTGGACCTCTCAGGAAATCCGGGAAGTCCTTTCCAACGAAGAAGGGGAAATCTTCTGCCGCTATTATGGAATTATACCTGAGGGAAATTTCGAAGGAAGGAATGTCCTCCACATCCCGCTCCCCTTAGAGGAATTCGGGGAACTGCGCAATACTCCTATTGAAGAGGTCCGGTTGCTTCTAAAAGCCGCCCGGTCCAAATTGCTGAAAAGGCGCAAGCTGCGGCCGCCTCCTTTTAAGGACGATAAGATCATTACTTCATGGAATGGTCTCATGATCGATGCGATGGTCAAAGCTGCGCATCCCTTGAAAAAACCGGCATTTCGCGATGCCGCATTGAAGGCTGTCGGCTTCATAAAAAATTACCTTTGGAAAGATGGACGGTTATTCAGAAGATGGCGCGACAAAGAGGCGCGCTACATGGGCGGTATCGATGATTATGCCTTTTTAATCCGCGGATTAATAAGCTTATTCGAAGAGGGATGCGGAGCGGAGTGGCTCCAATGGGCCGTCGAGCTTTCGGCAAATTTGAAGAATGGATTCAAAACGGAGAACGGGGCTTTTTATTATAATTTGGAAGATCCAACGCTATTGATCAGGAAATGTGAGTTCTACGACGGAGCCGAGCCGTCGGGGAACGCGGTCCATGCTGAAAATTTGCTTCGCCTCCACCAGATCACACAAGATGCTTCCTATTTAAGCCACGCCGAAGATGTTCTGAAGGCGGCCAAACACTACATTCAAATTTATCCTCCCGGGGCTTGCTACCATTTGATCGCGTTGCAGCGGTATTTGGACATGAAAGCGCCGACGATTGTGATCGCTTTGGATGAGGCTCAGAGTTTGAAAAATGAGATTCAGAATATTCTCACTTCCCGTTTTATGCCCCATGCTTCCCTTGTCTGGAAAGGGGCAAAAGAGGAAAGTTTGGATGTTTTGCTTCCCATACATGTTGATAAAAAACCGATTGATGGACAGACTGCGATTTATATTTGCAGGCAGGACCGCTGCGAGGCTCCCCTGATAGAAAAGGATCAAATCTTTAAATCTATAGAATCGTTGTGAGGAAATGATGAATCAGCGTCAAATCGGCGATTACCTGCTCATTCAAGAACTCGGGCCTGGTTCGATGGGGGAAACATTCCTTGCGGAACATCGGTTTTTGAAGCGTCTTTTTATTTTAAAAATTCTTCCGCAGGAACTTGCTTCCGATGCCGAATTCATTAAACGGTTCGAAAGAGAAATTCTCTCTCTTTCCAAGCTGGAACATCCCCACATTGCAAAAATCCACAATGCGTCTTCCGCTGATGGGATTTATTTTCTCATCTCAGAGCCCATTCTCGATTCGGCCAACCATTCGACCAACCTCGCGCAATACTTCGTCAAAAAACATTACCGCCTTCCTGAAGAGGAGATCCTGAGGATTGCCAGGCAAATTGCCTCCGCGCTTGATTTCGCTCATGAAGCTGTGCTTGGCAATGAATCGGTGCCCCATGGTTCGATCAAACTCAACAACATCATCGTGAAAGAGAACAAAGATGGCCTCCAGGTTTACTTAACGGACTTTGGACTTTCGCGCGTGATCGGGCCCTTAGCGGCGTTGAGCCGCATTTACCATTGCGTGGCAACCGCCCTTGCATCGGGGTCGGGGTTCATGATCCAAAAGAGTGGCCAGGATAAATACACTGCAGGTCCTTGGGACGCTCTCAAAACTTCAGAACTGCATCGATCATTCTGCCAAAGTTTCGTTTTCTTAGCCCCTGAGCAAAAAATGATCGGCCATCCCAAGGCCAGCCCTATCCAGTCCGATATCTATGCTTTCGGAGTTTTGCTCTATTATTTGCTTACAGGAGAGTTTCCTGAAGGGTATTTCGAACTGCCCTCTAAAAAAGTTCCCGATTTAAAATGGAATTGGGACCTTCTTGTCTGCAGGACTTTGCAGACAGATCCCATGAAACGCCCTGAAAATTTATCCGCCCGCATCGAAGAGCTGCTCACCTCTACTTCTGTTTCGCCGCGCCTGCAATTGCAAAAACTCAAGACGATTGCAGAAGAAAATGTCGAGCTTGCCCCAAAATACGCCTCTTCTTCGACGGCTGCTGTAGCTTCAGCAAATCTTTCCTCTTTACAAGTGAAACCCTTGCTTAAGCCGAAAGAAATTATGCG
>CAJCIW010000040.1 GCA_903970455.1 Verrucomicrobiota bacterium
TTTGCCCCTGTATCTGCTTCTTTAAGAATGAGAATTATTTGTTCTTCTGAAAATCTCTTTTTCATGGATCGTATTCCTTTTGTGTTAAAAGTTTATACGAACCTCTATTTCTTTATGGACCGTTTTTACGGGGCAAGGTCAAAGTGGTGATCAATCACGGAGAAAAAGAAGATTTTCATACACATAAATGGAAATCCATTTTTATTGCCGATTCCGTTGCTGATATGCGTTATTATGGGCCTGAGGAAAAGATTGTCTGGGAACGAAAAGCCCCGCCACGCGATGTGTTCCGGACATCCGTGACCTGGAAGGAGCCCGAAGGACGGCACGCCATTGAAAACTTAAGCTCTGATCAAGTGATCCACGGCATACGGATCGAGCTGAAGAACTGAGGAACTGCTCCTGCCTTTGAAGGCAGGGGCTTCCTAATCCGCTAGGAGCTGGGCCGCCAAATCTTTGGCCAATTTTCCATCCACTGCATTGCTGAGCTGCATGATTCTCTTCATCACCAATCCGAGATCCTTTTTTGTCTTTGCCCCCGAATCGGCGATGGCTTGGGTGACGATTTTCTTCGTTTCTTCAGTGGAAAGGGTTTTGGGTAAAAACTCAAGCAAGATAATGATCTCGCTTTTTAATTTCTCAATGGTGTCGGGCCGATTGGCTGCTTGAGCGTGTTCCAAGGCTTCCTGGAGATTGGAATAGTAGGTTTTGAATAGTTTGAGGACTTCTGAATCAGGAAGCTCGCAACGTGCATCTACGGCCATGATTTTTGATTTGAGCATGCGTAAAGTATCGAGCCTCACCTGATCCCGGCTTCTCATCGCCTCTTTGATCCCAGAATTAATATGTTCGATTAACGTCATAATGTCTCTTGTTTGACTGCAGTGTAAATGAGCTGCCGTTTTTTCCACAATAAAGCTATTGCGCGGCTTTAATAACTTCTCGCATCGAGGCCTTCAACCCAATTTAAGTAACTGGTGTTAAGGGTTTTATACCCTCCTGGAGTGGGATAATCTCCTGTAAAATACCAATCTCCTTGAAAATCAGGTATAGCGTTGTGCAATCCCTGAATGGTTTGATAAATGACATCCAACGAACCGTTCCATGAAGTATCCGATGGAAAGACAAGTTCGGCCACTTTTTTTTCGATCTCTTCTACGGAGAATTGTTCGTAAATTTCTTTCACATAATTTTTTATCTGAGACGGGGGAATGTTTTGTTGATTTAAACAAACGCTCTTGATTTTATCCAAAATTTCTAGCTTGTTGTGCTCTTTCAACAAGCTGACTGCAGCTTGAAAAGCAACAAACCTCCCTAGCTGGCTCATGTCGATCCCATAGCAATCGGGATAAATCACCGGAGGAGCAGAACTGACAACGATGATTTTTTTGGGGTTTAGTCTAATCAGATTTTTAATCAACGATTCTTTTAAAGTGGTCCCTCGCACAATCGAGTCATCAACCACTACCAAAGTGTCGTTTGGAGTGACAATCCCTTTTGTGACTTCATAAAGTTGCGCAACCAGTGTTTTACGGATTTGGTCAGAACTGATAAAAGTGCGAATCCGCTGGTTTTTTGTAATTAAGTATTCAATTCTAGGTCGACAATCCAAATATTTTTGAATTTCTTCTAAATTTGGATTTTTTTTCCCCAAGTCGTCTTGGAGTTTTACAAAATTTTTCCTAAGCCCAATCGCAGCAATTTCTTCGACAAGTCCCTGAAAAGCAACGATGCTCGAATTGGGAACATAAGAAAAGATGGTATGCGTTAAATCTCCGTCAATTGCCTCAAAAACTCTTTCAGCGAGATTTTTTCCTAAAGCTTTCCGTTCTTTGTAAATTTCCGGATCATTACCTTTACTGAAATAGATCCGTTCGAAAGAGCATTCTCTTTTAGGTAAAGGAGGACATAAAGACTTCTCTACAAGGTCGACTCCCTGTTTAAAAATTAAGATGCTGCCCGGTTGGACGGGCAATACTTCATCAGGAGCGAGGTCAAATACGTCCATTAAAGCGATCTTTTCAGAGGCTACAGCAAAAACCTCCTCATTTGAAACGTAATAACCTGGGCGAATGCCTGCCGGGTCTCGACAAACAAATGCGTCGCCATTTCCCATAATTCCACAAAAAAGATAGCCTCCATCCCAATGCATTGCCGCATTCTGTAAAACTTTGGCCATGTCGATTTGATTTGAGAAAAATGATTCAAGAATTTTTTCATTTGCGTTGCAATACAAGTTTTTGTTTTTCATTTCTTGCGCAATCTGTTCATATTCCGCATCCAAATGATAAGCTAAAGTATCTAAAATAATCTGAGTGTCCGATGCACTCGAAGGAAAAACCCCATACTGCTCCAGCTCGTTCATCAATTCCGGACTGTTTGTCATATTAAAATTTCCAGCCAAAGCAAAATGGCGGCATGGCATTCCATGGGAGCGCACAAAGGGTTGGCAATATTTCAAATCGAATCCAGAATGAGTCGCGTATCGCAGATGCCCTAGAAAGGCTTCTCCGATAAAAGGGGAACTCTCTTTCAAACTCATTTCGTTTTGTGTGTTGTCCGGGGATGTTTCCTTGAGCTCTCTGACCACTTGTTCGAACAAGTAGTCGATAGAATTGGGGGCGACCGAACGAAATTGGTGTAAATATTCTTTTCCGGAAACCAATGGACATTTCACTACGGCAATACCTGCGCCGTCTTGACCTCGATTCCTCTGTTTTTCCATAAGCGCCATCAGCTTTTTTACTCCCCAACCCGGATCGTGATACCGCTCGATATAAAAACCGAGAGGTTTTTTTAGCCTAACCAAAGCTACGCCGCATTCGTGAACAATCCTCTCATCTTCTATCTCCTTCCAAAACTCTTCGGGGAAGGTTTTCCCGCAGGTAAAAATCACTAAAAACAGAAAAATAGTATGAGCAATTTTTTTCATCTTCCATCCGGGTAAAATTAATTTCTAAATGCACCTCCGCTTTTTGTCATTAAATTTTTATTTCATCTGCCGAAAAAGTGAAACTGGGTGGCCTCTGGAAATTGAGAACCCAAACTTGTTGAAATCGTGAAACAGTTAAACAATGTATTCCAAAGTCAACTCCCAGGACTATTGGGAATTATGGATGGCTTGCGACATTACGAAAAATTCCAGTTGTTCTAACCGTACGGGAATTTCCGGAAGAGGGCAGCAAACACGAATGAGATCGGGATGACGATAAAACGCGTTTGTCTGCGGCCCAACTTCAAACACGGCAGGGTCTTCTGTATGCAGAAAGACCCTCTTTCCACTGGCGATCGCAAACCCCAGCTCCACGTGAGTTCCCTTTCCTCCAGGTAGGAGGACTACGACAAAATCAGCTCTTGAAATGCCGTCCAGATCAAGAATGGCCACTTCTCGCAGCCGCTCTTTGCTGATGGATTTCACATTTCCATGCAAAGTCCAGTCGTAGGAGATTGCATGCCCCAATGTTGAGAGAGCATCTCTTACAACATTATGGGCTGCCATTCTCGAAAGGGAAGTCGCAATATAGTATTTCATATATACCTAAGTTAATTCAAAAGTTGGCCAGCAGGCGGGTTCAAGGCGCAGCAAATCGATTGCCGCGAAGAGGGTAGTATTGACTAATACAGCCCTCTTCGCGGGAATCGATTTTCGGCAGCTTTCAATCCCGTCTCCTGGCCAACTTTTGAGTCAACTTGGGTATAATCTCTCAATTATTGTATGGAAGGGACGGCTTCTCATGAGAAAAGAGAGAGTGTACTTTCCCTTCCCCTTGGGCAGCAGCGGTACGCCATTCAAAACGCAGGACCCCATTTTCTCTGTATTGCTCTAGCTGTTTTAATGAAGAGGCTCCTACTTCTTGCATCGAATGGCGCAAAGCTTCACAAAGGAAGGGGAGCAGGTTCCTAACGGAGCCCTTGTCAGCGACCGCTCCTGTAACACCTTGGGGAATTTTGATCGCATTCTCGTTCAGATATCGCTGTGAGCTGTTTTTAGCCATCGCTTCGAGAGAGCCCATGCCGCGGTATTTTTTCATCCGAACTCCCCCTTCGAAAAAATATTCTCCGGGCGCCTCTTCTGTTCCTGCGAGCATCGAACCCATCATGACAACGTCGGCTCCAAGCGCAAGCGCTCTAAAAATGTGCCCTGAATTACGGATACCTCCATCGGCAATGACGGGAATTCCATGCTGGTGTGCGGTTTTAGCGACTTGAAAAACGCTGGTGGCTTGACCCCGTCCAACAGCCATTACCTCTTGGGTAATGCAGATCGATCCGGAACCCATTCCTATACGCAGCGCGTCGACTCCAGCCGCGATCAGGCTTTCAGCTTGGCTGCTCGTCACTACGTTGCCTCCAATCACTTCAATATGGGGGTAGTTTGCTTTAATATAGCGGATCATGTCGATCTGATAGATGGAGTCCCCTTGGGAAGAATCGATCACGATGAGATCGACCCCTGCTTCGCTAAGGGCCGAGACTCGTTCCCTATCTTCATACCGGGTACCGACGGCGGCCCCTACCAAAAGGTGCATATCTCTACTTTTAGAAGCTAGTGGGAAGGCTATGTTATTCTGCATGTCTTTTCGGGAGATCAAGGCGACTAGATCTCCCTCTTCGTTAATCAGCGGCAGGAGTGATTTTTTGCTCTGAATTAAAATTTCACGTGCCTCCATCAGGGAGGATCCCTCAAAGGCAGCGATCACATCTTTGGTCATCACCTTAGAAATCGGAGTGGACAAATCAGAGACGAAATCAATATCGCGTTTAGTCACGATCCCTGCCAGTTTGCCCCCTATTTTTCCATTATCGGTCACAGGGAATCCTGAAAACCCCCTTTGTTTGATAATGTTTACGAGGTGGCCAACCGTATCGGAGGCGCTGAGGACAATCGGGTCCAGGATAAAACCATTCTCAAAACGTTTGACAATCCGTACCATTGCCGCTTGTTCGGAAATGGAATTGTTATAGTGGATGATCCCGATGCCTCCCATCAGCGCCATTTCAATAGCCATTTTCGCTTCGGTGACGGTATCCATCGGTGAACTGACAAAGGGGCTCTTAAGGCGGATATTGCGTGTGAGCGAAGTTTCTAAAGAAACTGCATCCGATGGAAAGTCAATGTGTCCCGGAAGAAGGATAAAGTCATCGTAGGTGAGACTCACGCCTCTTCCAAAAAGCGCAGCGGCAGAAAGACCATCACTCATCCCACGATTGGTGTGATCGAACGACTCCTCCAGAGGGAGATACGCTGAAGATACTCCGATGATTGGAAAAACTGTTGAAACCAGGAAAAGAATACAGCAGGTGATGTGTCTCATTGGAAGACATCCTCGAGGTGACCGATCTTGCCATGGGAATTATGGATCTATCCTGAATTTATCCCAACAATTATTTCCTTCCATTAGACGTCCCATTATTAACTGCTGCCAGTCGTTCTGTTGCGTGCTCGGCGGCGGGATGGCGGCGGCTTTTTTGAGGCATTCTTTGATTTGCATCATGAGAGGCGAGGTTTCTTGGTGCTCCTGCCCTATTCCCATTTTGAGCAATTGCTGCCCATTTGCTTCTTCCCAAATCTTTCGAGCAGAGGGCCCATCCCCTTGTACTCTTGTTGGAACAGGCGATAGATCCCGTCATAAGTGGTCGCTCCCGTCGCAAGCATGACAGGGTCCGTTTCTTCGGCAACGGTTTCTACATCGACGATGATCGTGCGGATGGCCGGGTATGGGGAGAAAAAACTTTCCATCGCTCTGGTCACGGAATAGTTGCCGCCGCTGGCAGAAGTTGTCAAGATCACGATGGTATATTCGGATCTGATTTCTTTCACAGGGTTTGGACGCGCTGGACGATTTGCCTCGTTGACGAATAGGCTGATAAGCTCGGGATGAAGGTCGGTCCACTCTCTAGTGCCCCGTTGCAAAAATTCTTGAGACAATTTCGGGCGTGAAAGCTCGCTCAAATCGACGACCGCAGGCTTCGCAAGTTGATCCGTATTAATGCAATACGAATCCACTTGCGATCGTCGATTTGAGCGGCTTTGACGCCGAAATTGCTCCAAGAATTTTTGTAACGGGGCACTTCTAGATGGACTTTCTTCCTTCAATGCAGCCAACAGAGAATTTTCGGGAGAAAATTTTTCAGAGCCGAATAGAAAACAGACTTTAGCTAAGGCATTTGAAAACGGTTGCCGGCATTCTTCCGGAAGATGAGGGCGGATATGCCGCGCATAGGCCTGGTGGATCACGAGGGCCTGTTCAGGATCCTTCAGCAAATAGGCGAGGTTTTCGTGCAAGGGATCTTCAAAGGCAATTTTTGGATAGCGCTCCCCTTGAAAATTGATGAGGACCTCGTCTTGAATGCGGAAATAGTTTTCGAGCTCGGATACGGTAGTGAATTTATTTTGTGCTTGAAGCGCCCAGGGAAATAGAAAGATCCCTACTAAAACAGGCAAACACAATTTGGTGTTCATCATTTCTTTCTTAAACCCGACTTTTCAAGAATGGGGAGATTATCGGTGTATTTTAGAAAATTTCTGCAGCTTGCCGTGGTTCAATATATTCTTCGAATTTTTCCACATACTCTTCGTTGGGGTTCGTTCCAAAGTAGGTACATGTTCGCGCAATGACGTCGACGCGATAGTGGACGACCCCGGCCCTCACCATCTCTTTGACAACCTCGCTGTAAGGCGTTTGTTTGACTTGGTGGATTTTAATCGCGTCTACTAATCCCTTCAAATCGAATGAGGAGCCGCAAGGCAGGAGGTTTTTTAGTGAGGCAGCATCGGATTCAATCATTTTCTGTCCGCTTCCATGATAGGTAATGGTACAGCTGGAAAACTCGACATTATAATCTTTCACTCCGGCATCTCTGAGAGCATTCAGAGTTTTAGGAAACGTCCACTTTTCAGCTTTGGACACTTTTGAAATTTCTTTAATTTTTTGTGGGCTAAACATTTTGTCCTTTATTATGATTTTTCACTCATTGAGCATTAGCTCATTATATTTTAAGGGCGATTTTCTGCAAAGATATTCCTGGAAAACCTCGCCAAAATGGGTTCAAGTGGATAAACTGGTCGTGGACAGACAAAGAAGGCTCTGAAAAATGGATAAAATCCGGTTGTTGGCTCTTACTCTCTTATTGGCATCGGCTATTCCCCCTGTTAACGCAGCTCTTGACACTCCACAGTCGACCCCTGCCGGGAAATCGTGGGTTGAAAAGCGGGTGGAACAGTATCCCGAAATATTGTGGCTGGCGGATGAGAATGTGCGAAAAACAGAAGAAGGGCAGGAGAGCCCCACCAGCTCTTATTCTGAACAATTATTTAATCGGCAATATATCGAGTTTGATCGAACCCTGATGACCCTGCATGTCTTAAGGCTCATTTTGGATGGGAGCGATGCGGCCTATGAGACATTTACCGCAGACCAACCTGCCGATGTGCGTCTTTCCAGAGATAGTTTTAGAAGTGTTCATCATGATGGGCAAAGTCTTGTGAAATCCGGCTGGGGTGGAATGACAGAGCCGCAAATCATTCAAACGATGGAAACTGCCTTGATTTTAGGCGACATGGGCAAAAGCAAGAGGGCAAGGGAGTTATTCGGCCCCTTGGGCGCTCATGCACCTGATCATGACGATTTTTATGAAGAAATGATTCGACTTCTTTCACAAAATCCTCGCTTATCTCCTTCCTTTTATCGACTGTCTCCCCAGGCAAAAGAGCTGCTGGCAAAAATCGCCAACCTGGCCCACTATGGGCACATCACACATTTAGAGGGGGGATCCTCGATGTTTGATAAGCTGCGTTCAAACTTTCCTGATTCATTCTCTCTTTCTTTTGATCTTTTCATCCATACCTGTGATGTCGCCGGCGCCCTGG
The DNA here is from genome assembly GCA_903970455.1 of Verrucomicrobiota bacterium. Lineage (GTDB taxonomy): Bacteria > Chlamydiota > Chlamydiia > Chlamydiales > Rhabdochlamydiaceae > CAJCIW01. Next base: position 7,871 of record CAJCIW010000040.1, read on the forward strand.
GGCATACCAACCCCCGCTCTTCTCTGATGTTTACAGAACCCACTTGCCGAGCCGTTATAGCTGCGGCAGACGCCGTCCGCGTTCTTGCAGCTCCTGAGAAGACGGCAGCAGATGCGTATGATGCTTATGTGAGCAGGCGAGCTTCCTGGTTAGGATTAAATCCTAACACTCCTGTAGAGCGAGTATTGACACGGGTGGGGGCGATGCTGCGTCTATTCACCCTTGAAGAAGGAGCGCTTTTAAGAGAGGCGATCGCCGAGTTGGACGAGAGCGAGCGGGAAAAAGTGATCTCTGCTCTGGAAATCAAAAAGAATGACCCGATGGTTAGAACCCCTACCTACATGCCGGCTCTCCTCGTCAATCTTTACAATAATCAAAGGCTCGGGGAATCAAAAGCAGAAAGACTCAAACAAGCCGTCATGATAGGAGTGCCGCTCCTCTCTAAAATTTTGGATCAGCACAGAAAGGCCCTTATCGATCAGCAAGCAGATCCCTCTATCCCTCTTAATTTTAATCGGATTGCAGGTGTGGCTAAAACAGATCCGAAATTTTTTCATCGTCCCTTTTGGATCGATAAGGAAGGAAATGTCATTTTGATCGATGCTGTCATGTTTGATGGAGATGGAGTCTTGGTCGACACAGAATATTTGAAATTTCTAGACATCTACATGGAAGCTGCCAAAAGACTCAATATACGCAAAAAACTCCTGTGAATCTTGCCACTGCTCTAACAATTCCGACTCGTTATTTTTTGCTTATCTGAAGGATATTAAAACTCAGAATTTTTTCTAGTGCAGCTTGGTTATTAACTGTTTAAGTTCATTTACAAGCTCAGCTGACGCAATATTGCGTCAATTTCATGTTGACGCAATATTGCGTCAAACTGTAGAATGAGAGAAAAATAGGATCTATCATGGCGTCTGCTATTTGTTGTCATTGCTGCAAGCCCCTATCTGCTGAAGAGAGCTCTCGGCATGGATTGCATGAAAACTGTTTCAAGGAATGCTTTGGGTCCTGTGAGGAGTTTATCGATCTCGTAGCCCGATCTCAATCTGCTCCCCCCGCGCCGACAAGTCAGGAGCCAAAAAACATTAGCTTTTTTCACGGAGCATACCGCAAATATTCGGCGCGATTGGGAAAGAGAACCTACATCTTAAAGGTACAACAGCAAGAATATCCCGAGCTGCCCGCAACAGAATTTTTATCGAATCAAATCTTTCGTAGCCTAAACATTCCGGTTCCAGATCATTATTTAATTAAATACCCGAAAGACGATCTCTGTTTTGTCACAAAAAATTTCATGTCCGATTTAACCGCTTCCACCCTTGATCACATCTATCATTTTGTAACCGATGAAAAAAAATACGATTGCGAAAGTCTCGTTAAGATTATTGGAGAAAAAACACAAAGAAAAAGGGAACAAGAAAGATTCATTCTTCTTACTCTGGCGGATAGCCTAATCGGCAACCATGACCGCCATGGCCGCAATTTAGCCTTTATTCAATCCGCTAAAGGCATATGGCTCTCCCCCTTCTATGATAATCCATCTGCACTTGCTTTGGAACACCCCTCGATGTTGGGAGCGGATTTACAACCAAGAGGATCGATCTACACAAAAGAGACTGATAAGCCGACAATGAAAGATTATGTTTTAGAATGGAACCGTTTAGGTTATGGCGATGTTGTCCGGCGTTTTAACAAAAATCTGTCCCTTCGAATGATCAAAGACCTGATAGAGAAAAGCCATTTAAGCGAGAAAAGAAAAAGGGCTTTGTTCGGTCTGATCTTGAAAAGAAACGAGGAGCTATGCGGCCATTAAAAGTCATCGGGATTTTCGTGTTTTTAGAGAAAAGAAAAACACAGACGCTCGTGGGAAGCTTGTACAAAGTCAATCGAAAGCTGGTTTTTACCTACGAAGACTCGTATCTCAATGGTAAACATAGTATTCCTCTTGGCCCCGAGTTTCCTCTAACTCAAAAACAATTTTCTTCAGACAAATTATTTCCTTCCCTTGAAGATCGTATTCCATCTACCCAGAATCCTGCTTACCCGGAATATTGCTTGGCCATGGGAATCGACCCAAATGAACAAGACCCTTTTGTACTCTTATCCACAGTTGGCAGCAAAGGGCCTTCTTCTTTTATATTTCATCCTATTTTCATGCGAGACATAACTCCAAAAGATATAGTCGAATTCAGACATGCACTTGGACTAACTACTCGTGAATTTGCAGCAGTTTTTGAATTTTCTCAGAATTCATTAAATGCATTAGAGCGAGGTCGGAGAGCGGGCATCGAAATAATAAAACGGTTAGAAATCCTTTTGCACTTTCCTGAGGTTGCCTTATATTTTTTATTGGTCAACCGAGGCTATTTAACTCATGAAAAGTGGGTAAATGCGAGCGACAAACTCAAAATGGAAGGCAAAAAACAAACTCCAGGCAAGAATTTACCCATTATGGGCTAAAACGCTCCAATGCCTTTGGATCTAGCGCTCCCAATCGATCTCTGGCTTCCTGCATCGATTTTCCCACTATGTTTATATGCCCAATCTTACGTCCCTTGGTAACACCACTCTTGTCATACCAATGGACGCTACAACCTGGTGTCGCTAATGCACGATCAATCAATTCCCCGGCCAATTCTTCCCCCCTCTTACCATCTGCCTCACCTAAAATATTTAACATGATGACGTGATTAACTTTTAGGCTGGTATCGCCTAATGGCAACCCCAACGTTGCACGAACATGATTTTCAAATTGGGAAGTCACGCAACCGTCAATGGTATAATGTCCACTATTATGCACGCGGGGCGCTACCTCATTTAATAAAACTACATCATCAGCAAGTAAAAACATCTCTACACCAAACACGCCGCCACCTTCCATTCCGTTCATCACTTGTTTTGCCAAAAGTTCTGCCCGTAAGCGCGCTGATTCAGAGATGAGAGCCGGAGTTTCCGTGACGTGACAGATACTATCGCGCTGCACAGTTTGTGTAACCGGATACAATTTTACTTCCCCGTCTCTACACCTCACCACCATGACTGCTAACTCTTTTTCAAACGGCTGCCATTTTTCTGCATACAAACCATGTGCATAACCGCCTAATTTTTCTAAAGCTATAGTATGCGCTTCTTTACTATGAACAACATAGTTACCTCTCCCATCATAGGCGAGACGTTTACTTTTTAACATGAATGGATAACCATATTCGTTAGCAGCATGAACTAGAGCATTTTCGTCTGGAATATCGCAAAATTCACCCACAGGCACACCGAATTCCTTGAAATATTCCTTTTGTGCAAATTTATCCTGGATCATGGTAATCGTTTTTGCCGACGGTTGTATATCCACAGTGCCTTCACCTTCTAACATTGTGAGAGTTTCTGCATCAACATGTTCAATTTCAATCGTCAATACATCTACTTTAGATGCAAAATTCTGCACATCGTCGGCATATCGAAAATGTCCCTTCACTGCTTGTGATGCGACCGCGGCAGGTGGGCGGTCGGATGGATCTAATACCATCACTTTCACACCTAAATTCGCAGCTGATAAGGCTAACATCCGTCCAAGTTGGCCACCGCCTAATATTCCTAAAACTTTAGCTCTAGGCGTTTGGGGTGTTGAGGTAGGGATTACTTCTGGATTTGCGTCGGCAATACTGGCTATAAGAATTGCAATGGAAAATGCCGCTTTTCCAACTTTACTGGCGAAGCTGTAAGGTACTCTTTTATCCACAAAACCACTCTTTGTAAGTTGTTTGTCAACCTGCAATTCTTCAACACCCAAACAATTGTTTACAATCTTTAACGCTGCGTTGACCAGATCCCTTTGTCGGATGAAGTTGATTAAATTTAATTTCTTGCGATAAATTGCTGGGTAAAAATTTTAACTCGACTTTGCAACTTTTTTCCAGGCAGGCGGGGCCAAAAAGTTGCAAAGTCGAGTTTAACTTGGAAGATTCGGTAATGACTATCCTTAGATGCTTGCTTCTGCTCCTTCCGTTTTGCAATCCTTTATATTCTACACCCAAGATTGAGATTCGTGTCGGGAGTGATTCAGATTTACCTAGGATTCAAGAACTGTTTTTTATTTTGGAGCAGCTTGATATCGATTATGAGCTGAGAATTTTATCCGCTCATAGAACGCCTCATGAAATGATGGCTAAGGCTCAAACTTTGGCACAAGAGGGTTTTGCGGTGTGTATCGGTTCAGCCGGTGGGTCGGCACATCTCCCTGGGATGACAGCATCGGAAACCCCCATCCCTGTGATTGCCTTGCCGGTTAAAACGAGTTATTTGGATGGTCTTGATTCTCTACTTTCTATGGTCCAAATGCCTCCGGGAATTCCCAACGGGGCTTTGGGGATCAATCAATCAAAATCAGCCGCCCTGGCTGCAGCACAAATTGCCTATATGGGTGATCACCAAGTCATGCAAAAGATCTGTAAATTAAGAAATATTCCATACCAAGCACATGCTCCGCAATCTAGAGTGGCTGTTGTAGGTTCAACGCACAAGAACTTGGGAATGGATTTCGAAAAAGCGATGGAGCTCTTCCAGGCTTTTGATGTAGAGGTGATAGAGTATGAGATCAATGAAGAAGCATTTTTAAGTCGGGCAATCGAATCGGGTTGCAGCGCTCTCTATTTCATTTGTGATATTCAAAATGAAGGGATTATTCAATGTCAACATTTAGCAAAAAACACCTTTTTGCCTCTTATAGTCATTCCCTATTTTGAGAAGAAGGCAAGCGTTTCGCCTATGTTTTTTCATCAAATTTTGTCGAATGAAGCTACCCTTTCAATGGGGATAAACCAGTTTTCCAATGGAGCCTTATATTGCCTACAGATTATAGGTAACGAAAATGCTTTCGTACGGAATAAGTTTAATGAATATCGTCGTGATCTCTCCGACTCTGTGAAACAAAAGAACAAAAAGCTACAGGAGGAGAAAGTCCAAAAGGGAACCTATTTAAAAAGTTGGGATTCACGAGCCTAATCTTCTCGAAGTTGAGTTTCATCAAAAAAATCGACGAATGATATCTATAATTGAAATGTATTGTAGAGTCACAATAACAAAAACAATATAGAAAATTGCTATTGGATGCCCAATCATCATCCAAATACCATCATCATTTAAAAGGCCAATACCTAAAAATAGTATTGCAGCCGAAGCAATATAACTACTTAGAGGAATTGGAAGAGAAATCGCAATAAAAATTCCAATCAATCCTACTAAGCATCCATTAATTTTTCGCATAACAGGTTGAGTACACATCCAAAGTAGCCTTGGACGGGAAAATTTGGCAATTATTTTAATAAACCACAAAAGTTGATTCACAACAAATTTTAGAACTTTTCGGGAGATTTTTTTCTTGAGAATGAATCTAGGCATCCATGTTTTATTCGAAAAAGCATATGAAAATCCTAAATAAGCTATAATCACTCCGAAGGGAATTGCTAATCCAAAAATTTGGCTAAAAGGAATACAGAAAAAAATTAATGCCAAGATTTTTCCTTTTCCTGAAAAAAAAGGGGTAATCTCTTTCAAAGATAAGGCTCTTTCTTTTGATTTCTCCTTCAAACTGATTAGGTTTTTTTTAAATGAGATGTAGTTTTTCGATTTGCTATTTTCGCTAATAAAACACCTTAACAATTAATGCTTGAGCTGAAGAGCATCCTTTTTTTCCGAATTTATCAATGTACAAAATTTTTTACAATTGAATAAGCCTGAATGAAGTGGGATAATGGCTTGTTCACCTATTGGAGGTTCTCTATGAAAAAATTCTTCTTAACTTTTTTTTCCGCATTAATAGCCACCTCTGCTCTTATCGGTGCACCTAAGGCTGTCGTCTTCGATTGGGGGAATGTGATCGCATTTGACGACCGGTCCGTCGTTGTCGATTTTATGTGCGGTTCGCTTCAAATTTCTGAAACCGAGTTTGAGGCCGCTAACCTCGACAAAAGAAAAGCCGTCAAGGCGGGAAAAAGCGATATCGATTTCTGGTGCGATTTTGCCAAGCAAAAAGGAGTCCAGCTTCCAAACGATTGGGCGCAAAAATATACTGCTGCTCTGAAAGCAAGCGTGGGGGCAGATCCCGACATGTATCTTCTTATCGATCAATTAAAAAAGAATGAGATCCGCGTCGGCTTGCTGTCGAACATTAATGACCGTTATACAACACTAATCCGGGATTTTGGTTTCTACGAGCCGTTCGACCCTTGCCTTCTTTCGTGTGAAATTGGACTTGAAAAGCCCAATCCAAAAGTTTATGAACTTTTATTAGAGAGAATGCACCTCTCTCCTGAGGAGATTGTTTTCGTCGATGATAAAGTGGAAAATGTTGAAGCTGCCAAAGAAATGGGCATCGATGCGATTCTTTTTGAATCGGAACCGAAGTTGAAAGGGGAGCTGATCAAAAGAGGTATTTTGGAACATGAATCAACTTAATAGTCAAGAATCGACAGAAATTCAGTTGGCTTTAACTCAAGCACAAATACAGGCGTGTTTCCCGGTGATGCGGCAGCTGCGTCCTCATATCGTCGATGAAGAAAAGTTCGTCGAACAGGTTCAGCGGCAACTCCGGGAAGGATACCATCTTGCTTATCTCGAAGAGGGGCGAGAGGTGAAAGCTTGCTCTGGATTTAGATTTTTAGAATTTTTAGCGTGGGGCAAGGTCGTTTATATCGATGATCTAGTTGCGGATTCGGCAGGGCAAAGGAAAGGGTATGGCAGCAGGCTTTTAAAATGGGTCATCGGCCGAGCAAAAGAAGCGGATTGCGATGAAGTGCATCTCGACAGCGGCCCTCAAAGGCACGATGCGCACAGGCTCTACTTAAATCAACGCTTCAAAATCATTGGGTACCATTTTTCTCTAGGGCTACCGGTCGGATGACCACCAAATGGTTCCATATTTCTTCAGGATTAAATAGTAGGCGGCAACGGAGACTTTCCGCTTCAGCTTTTGGGCAAAAGAAATGCCGTTGCCTGTCTGGAGAGAAAAATTAAGGATATCCTTTGTTATGAGCCGTTGCAGGCGCTGATTTTTTCAAGGCAGCGCACGATCACATCGACTTGCGCTGGATCGAGTCCCACCGTCAGGCGGACCGTTGTGCACTCTTTGCCAAACAGCACTGCCAGGTTCGGGTGGGAAAATCCGATACCGGGGCGGAATAAAAGAGGGTAGCCCGCCTCCATGCACTTAATGGTGAGAAAGATTCCAACTAGCATCTCTCCCCTGAAGGTATGCATAGGGCCAAAGATTTTGATGTCGATGAAAGTGGGATCGACGTCCTGATCGACAGGAATAACGCGGTAATTCCGATTTTTGGGGCTATAAAGAGCAGAGGGTATCTTGTTTAATACCGCTCGTGTATTTGCAAAAACCTGCTTTCTGTACATTTCCAGGTAGGGCACAGCGTGTTGATAGGCAAGAGAAAACCAATTGATGCTTAAACGGTCGGTTTGCAGGACGGGATCGGTCAAAAGCGGATCGAAATCGTTCCATTTGGGATCTTTGCTGTGGAGCATGAAGAAAGGAGCTCCACAGTAATTGTCCATCCCGAAGAGATCGAATTTAAGCCCGCTTCGGTAACACATAATATTCAAATCGCCACTTTCGATTTCTTGCTGGAATTCAGCAAGCAAAGTTCCCACCCTTGGAGAATCGTTAAAATCAAGCGTGCAGTCCAGGGCAACGGATAACGGTCTTCCTTCTCTCCCTTTTAGGGCGCGATGCACCGTATCGGCAATTTTTTCCACGTGGTATTCCGTCGCTTGGTAATCGGTGACTTTAAAATTGATCCGTTTGACGGTGGGGTTGAATTGAGCCAGGATGAGATCGACATCTTTCCAATCTTGTTCCGAGGCTTCTTTAGTCGATGAAGCTTGAGAAATGCGCTCGGTCGCATGTATACATTCGAAATAGGTGTTTTCTCCGTAGAGAATCCGAGGGGGCCTGCCCAGGCTATTTTGTACCGTTTTGAAGATCCCAGCCAAGCTGGTCATCGCTGAAGCGTGTAGGGCGTAGCGTGTCAGAAGTTTAAGGTCGTTGGGAATAGTCGTCTGATGGAGCTGAAACGCGCCGAAGAAATCTTCAGAAGTGAACGGGCTGAAGATTTCGAGAAGGGAAGTCATATCGGCGTGCACCTGTTCCAATTGGGAAACAAACTTGTGAAAAGTGATCGTTTCTCCGCGTTTGATAAGGGAGTCGAGCTGCTGTTTGATTTTTGTCAGGGAAAGTTGAGCGATCGAAGATTGAGTTAGCAAGCTCCTCATTTCATTCCATTTCTCTTCGCTTACAGCAGTGAATAGATCGGTGAGAACTTGCAATGTTCCCATAAACATGAGAGTTTTTTGCGGATGGGCCGATTTCCAGTTTTGATTTGTCTGGTTGAAGAAAGAAACCCATTTCTCTCTTGGATCGAGAGGGATTGGATCGATATTTTGTTGCTCTGAAAGGCTGTGAGGAAGAAACAATCGATCGAGTTCTACACGCGTTGCACTCAATCCAAAGCGAGAGATCCATTCTAAGAGAAATTGATGATCTTCCTCTATTTTTTCCTTTCGAGAAGAGCTCAAAGGAAGCAGCCGCAACCCTCCAATCTCTTTCTGGTTGACTCGCTGAAGGAAAATCCATTTGCTGCATTCGGCGGAACACGCGCAAAACTCAGTTTCATATCTTTGCCAGGCATCTATCCATGATTTTTTCCCATCTTTTGGAAGAAGTGAGGTGAGATCGATGACAATAGGAGAATCTGGATGATTCAACGCAAGCGCTCTTGCGACACAATGCTGAATTGTTTCTCCTTCTGACATTTCGATCGACAACGGGAGGTAGGGAAGAACGTTGGAAGGGCGTATCAAAATCAAAGGGAACTCTTCGGGATGGGGAAGGATTTTTTTCCATTCTACCATACGATTTCGATAAGTATCGGAAAATTTTGTCGCCGGATCCCTCGCATAGGAATTGGTTGTCTCGGGATGGACTTGAACGGGAATTCCAAACGTGTCGCACATCCGGTCCACAAGAAAAGGGTAGCAGCCGGTCATTTTAGCGAGCCAGCGAGCTTTTAAGAAATGGACGAGTTGTTTCTCTGCAGGAGATGAAGCGGAAACCTGAGAAAGGAGTTTCTCATTGATTTTCCACGAAGTATCGGAAGGGGGGACTTTTTCAAATAAGAAAGAAAGAAGAGGGGTTTTTTTAATAGATTGTGCAAGACAATGAATGGCCGCTGTTCCAAAGATTTGGCTGGTGATCAGGCATTCATTGCCGAGCGTCTCGGCCCAAGGAGTCAACTGAAACACTCCCCATCCAATGCCGCTCAATGCCGTTGCAGCTCCAAACACGGCGCCTGTTCCAAAATAGAGAGAAGGATCTAACAGAGAGTGGAAAATCTGTTCTTTCCATTCGGGTTCTATCGAAATTTCCAAAGCGGAAGGGGGAGTGGGAGGTTCTGAAACTACAGCGGGCACTGCGGAGAGTAGCAACAAACAAGATAGGATCATTCTTTTTTTCTATAAAAGATGTATAATTTTTTTTCTACCTCCTTATTTTGAAACTTCGCTGGTATCCGCTAATGTTTTTAATGATCTATATGGGGATCCATTCAGCGCATCAATCATCCTTAAACAGTTCGCCAAGATCTCGATTTGGGCTGGGTCGATCCCCAAAGTCAGGCGGATGGTTGTGCAAGTCTCGCCAAAGATGATCGAAATGTTGGGATGGTAGAGTCCTAAGCTCGGGCGGTAAAAAATGGGGAGTCCCGCTTCCATTGATTTGTAATAGAGGCAGCCGCCTGCAAGGAGACTTCCTCGAAGGGTATGTAGCGGTCCGTAGATCTTAATATCGATGAATGCAGCATCTGCATTTCTTTGGACAGGGATCACACGGTATTTAGAATGCTCAGAAAATAATCTCGGAGGAATTTTATCCAGAAGAGCCCTCGTATTATGGAAGATCTGTCTCCGGTAGAGGTCCAATTGGTCTGCAGCGGATCGATAGGCAAGGCAGAACCAGTTGAGGCTGAGGGAATCCGTAACAAGTGCGGGATCGCTCAACAAAGAATCGAACTGAGCCCATTCTGGACCTTGCTTATGGACCATATAGAAAGGAGCGCCGCAGTAATTGTCCATCCCGAAGAGATCGAACTTTAGGCCGCTCCGGTAGCAAATGACGTTCAGCGACCCCTCTTCGATCTCCTCTTGAAATTCTTCTAAAAGAGGTGCGACACGAGTCGAATCGATGTAATCCATGGTGCAGTCCAAAGCCAGCGTTAAAGGGTTGCTCCTTTTCATCGCAAGCGCTCGATGCAGCGACTCTGCAATTTTCTCTACTCGATATTCAGTATGTTTAAGGTCGATCCGCTTTAAGACAGGGTTGAATTGGGCTAGTAGGAGATCAGCTTGGCTAAAATCCTCTTCCGTGGCTTGTTCGATTGGAGTGGCATGAGAGATCGCTTCAGCTGCTAGAATGCATTCAAAATAGGTATTCTCCCCATAAAGGACGCGCGGCGTTTTTCCAATGCTGCCTCTTACCGCTTTAAAGATGCCTGCGAGGCTGGTCATTCCGGAAGAATGAATGCTGAATGAAGACAAAGGTTGGAGTTTTGCAGGAATCGTGAGAAGGTCCCTATAAATTTTGGAAAAGTCTTTTAAAGAAAAAGGAGAAACAATTGCGACGAGAGTAGAAATATCGGAGTGGATTTGCTCCATCATATCAAAAAACAAGACTTGACCGGTTCCTTTATTGAAACTCATCAACCGGTCCTGCAATTTTAAGAAGCAAAGCTCAGCAATGGCGGACTTGATCGGAGAATTCTTGATTTCATTTTCATCCAAACGGGCAGTCAGCTCTTTAAGAACTTGCAATGTCCCTTTGACCATTAGGGTTTCATAAGGTTTTCCCTCGGTCCAATTTTGTTCGAAAGTTTGGAGAGCGGTACGAAATTGTGGGAGTGTTAACCCTGCAGGGTTTTTACCCCCCTCCTTTTCTCCTACCGGAACTAAAAAGGAGCTATCGAGTTCCACACGGTTCGCCGTGAGCCCAAATCGGGAGATCCATTCCAATAGAAATTGAAAGTGCGCCTCGCTCTTATCTGCGAAAGGCGCCTGCAGGGGAAGGATCCGTATTCCTCCAAGATGGTCTAATTCTCGCCTTTCGATGCATACGATCCGATTGAGATCTAATTGCAACTCTTCACATCTTTGTAAAAAAGAAAGACGGAGCTCAACCCAACTGGATTGATTGGGCAACGCTTCGGTAAAATCGACGATGACGCGTGAATTTCTAGAGAGCATCGGAATGAGCTTTTGCACATCTTCGATGTTACGAATTTTAAGAGAAGCGGGGAAATAATCGCTAAGGTCGGCGGGGCGGGTCAAGATGAGAGGAAAATGGTCGGGATGAGGAAGGGATTTTTTCCAGATTTTTACTGTTTTTTCATAAGTTTCACTGAATTTGTTGCAAGGATTTCTCGCATAAGCGCTTGTAGTTTCGGGATGAATTTGCAGACAAACTCCAAAATGGGGACAGACCCAATCGACCATGAAAGGATAAAACCCCGTCGACTTGGCAAGCCAACGCCTTTCCAAAAAAAGAAGAAGCTTTTCTTCTTCAGGTGAAGAAGCGGGGATTTGAGAAAATAGCATTTTGTTGAGGTGCCAGGAAGAGTGGGAAGGAGGCACTCCTTCGAAAAAGGGGAGTTGATTCGGCGCAGGTGGCGCTTTGAAAATTTGAGTAAAGACCCTTTGGGCCGCAGAACCGCACAAATGGCTGAAAAGAAACAGTTCATTTCCAATTGTTGATGCCCAGGGAGTCATTTGACAGATTCCCCATGCTAAGCGCGTCAAATGAGATACAGGCTCCAATGCGGCCGCGATCCCAACCGATAAAGCTTTATTGTTCGAGGAGGGGGAAAGTGCAAAAAAGCAGAGAGAAAGAACTGCTGTAGAGAGAAAAATTCCCTTTTTTAAAGACGGTTTTGATTCGCGCCGTTTCATAGAGAAAGCCACCAATCTTACTACTTAACAAAATGATAACAGGGCCGTCAAGCAGCTTCCTTGGTGGCGCGCCTTTCGTAGGATAGCAGAAGCGGGATGATGATCACAATAGAGGCTAAGATCACTACCGCGAGGGGATAGACCGTTCCATTATAAAAAGAGCTGGAAAGGCCCACGACCAAGGCGGCGATCAATAAACGCGCGCTCGTCATCAAACTAGCGGTTATCCCTTTGATTTTGGGAAGGAGCTCCATTCCTTCGGGGAAATACAGCCCCATCAGCCAATTTGCCCCAAAGGCATAGACCATCATACCAAAAGTGATGAAATAAGGGTTCCGAGGCAAAAGCAGGCCCGCTGCAACGGATCCCAACCCTCCGGCAAGGCAAAATAGTGTGCCCACTTTTTTGACTTTGGCGATTCCCCATTTTGCAACAAACCGGTTAAGAATAAGGCTCCCCGCAACCCACCCCCCTAGGAGCGCAGATTGAACAAAGGGGAAAAGGGCTTTGCTCATCCCGAATTGCACAACAAAAAGAACGGAGGTGCCGGAAAGAAAGGCAATATAGGCAGCAAAAGTAAGGCTCATCATAAGCGTGATTTGCCAAAAAGCTAGACAGCTAAAGGCCAGTTTAAAATCTTGCAAAACGGCCTTGGCCCGGAAAGAGGTTCTTTTTTCTTTGGGAAGCGTTTCATCAAAAAAGAGGAGGCAAATCACAAAGCTGATAAGAACAAAAATCCCGATGGCTAAAAAATTGGAACGGAATCCAAACGCATGGTTGAGATATCCGCCTGCTATCGGCGCTGCTGCCATGATCAATGGGATAATCGTATTGAGATTGTTGGTCGCTGCGATCGCCTTCTCTTTTTGAAAGGCATCGAACATGATTGCTGTTCCTAAGGTAAAGCACCCTCCGCTCCCGACACCTTGAAGGATTCGGCCAATCAGCATTTGGTCTAGGGTTTGTGCAAAAAGAGTGATCACACTTCCCACTAAAAACATGGTTAGGGCTACCATTAACGGCTTTTTTCGGCCAAACGCATCGGAGATCGGGCCATAAAAAGGGCCTGCAGCGCATATCCCCACAAAATTCCAAGTCAATAGGCTTTGAATGGCGCCTTCCGATGCGGAGAACCATTGCATCATGTCTGGGAAGGCGGGAAGATAAATATCTGTTTCTATGCATGCGGCGATAAAAACGACAATAATCAGGAATAAATACTTCAGTTCAGTTCGTCTATTCATAAGCTGTTTTGGATTCAAAGGCGTAAATATTACGGCGTATCTATGAAAAGGTCAATAAAAATAATTTTCTTTTCTTACCTTAAATGTAGAAAAGAATTAAATTTTTTCCAATGGAAACATTTTTACAGGCTGTTCTATGGAACTTGAAGAGAAGGTCGCAAAATACAAAGAGCTAGGAACGCAAATTGCCGAGCTGGAAAAGGAAAAAAAACTTCTCGCTACTGAAATATTGCAGTATATTCCCAAAGAAAAAAAATCGATTCAGGTGGCAGGTAGCTCTGTCAAACGCGTCCGCCGCCTTTCCATCAAGACCTCGCTAGAGGCAGCAAAACTATACGACGCTGTCAAGATAGAGGAAGTCGTGGACAAGGAGAAAATCAAGTTGCTTTACGAACAGGGAGAAGAAATTCCCGATGTTTCGGAAATCGAATACATTCAAGTTTCTTCCGGCGCAGCTTCTGATGACAACCGACGATGAGGGCTTCCTTATGCACAAAACGGTCGAAAAAGTAAAAAAATAAAGAATAATCTTGATAGAATTCATAAAAACTTCTACATCAACTAGTAGAAGATTTGGAATGGAGTATTCAAATCTCCCCAAAACCCGTTTAAATGAAAGAGAGACTATTTATGGCAAAAAAGACAAAAGCAAAAAAAACTGCTAAGAAAAAAACTGGAGCAAAAAGAAAATCAGGATTAACTCAAACGACTTATAGTTTATCACCTGAACTGCAGGCTGTCGTAGGTTCTAAAAGTTTGACACGTCCGCAAGTTGTCAAGAAACTATGGGCGTATATTAAATCGCATAAGTGCCAAGATACAAAAAATCGACGTCTTATCGTCCCTGATAAAAAGCTCAGCGAGGTGATCGGCAAAAAACCTGTCGATATGCTCAAGCTCGCAGGCTTGCTCAGCAAACATATCGAGAAGTAAGCATTTTTCTTATTGCCTAGCGCTAGAAGCAGCGCTAGGTGTCTTTCCCTCAATTAACAGTTTCTTCCTCATAGCGATCTTCATAGCTGACATGGTATTTGTGTTTTTTCCTATCGTGTTTCCGATCGTGTTTGTCATGTCTTCTCCGATCGTGTTTCCGATCATGTTTATGGTGTTTTTTGTCGTGTTTATCATGTTTTTTATCTTTTTTTTTGGAATGACCGTCATGGTCTCGTTTAGCCAACTCAATCTCATCGGTTTGAGCGACAATTTGCTCATTCTCCTCCGGCGGCAACTTTTGAGCAGGGGTAAAACATAAAATTCCTAGAATAGCACATAGATGTAACATAATTTCCTCCCTTAATGTCTTATAAATATATTAAATAAATTAATATTACAAAAATAAAAAGAGTATCCTTTTTTCTTGCTTCGGAAAAAATTCAAGGAATGGTAAAATTGAGGAGTTGTGAATAAA
>CAJCIW010000041.1 GCA_903970455.1 Verrucomicrobiota bacterium
GAATGTGCCAACTGTAGCTAACAGCTTCTGGAATAAGCTTGCAACAATGACCTCGGGACTAATCACAAAAAATAATTCTCTTATTCAGAGTGATATTACGAATGAAAAAGAAGGTAAGCTAAATCCTTCCGACTATTTTTATTCAATTTGTCCTGTTTTTGCTGAGCTTAATCCTAATCAAATGCAGCTTCTGAGGGAGAAAGTCTCTTCCTCTATAAAGCTCACCCCAATAGAAAAAACTGAGCTTATGGAAAAGTTGAAAAATAAAAAGGCGATAGAGGAACAAGATTGCAAGACGAAAAGGGAACAATACATTAAGTACAAACTTGATAAACTGATTTTGTTACAAGATATTAAAGATTCCCTCCCTGCTCACAGAGTTGAATATCTCAGAAATAAAATCGAATGGCTACTTGCGCTAAAAAGGGGAAATTCAAACCTGTTATCGGAGTTAAAAAAACCTATTGATCAGATATCTGGTCTGTGTTTAATTTTGATTATCGAAAATATGAGTGATTTAGCAAAAAATTATATACATAAAGATGAGGGAATATTAAAGAAGGTTGTTAAACATTTGATGATAAACAACCCAAAAAAATTTAAAGAATGTGTCTGTTCGATTTACAAGCAGAATATGACTTCTTTACAAACTAAGCAAAGCCTTCTATCAAAATTGCAGAATCCGGGGGATCGGGTCGTAGAAGAAGAAAAGATTATTCAGCTTGCAAAAAAACAAAAAAGGGAGAGGGGGGCTATTTTAAGCCATTTCGACAAAATGAAGGAACTCCCCGAGTCTCTGAGCGATCAAATTATTCGCGATCATTGGGATTTTTTCAAATCTTTCATCGATGCTGATTTCGATTTAAATGAGCTGAATGAAACGATATTTCTAATGCTGTCTGATGGGGAGAAAGTTGAAAACTTGGAGAAGGCTAAGAAAAAAATTAATCTAGAATTCGAGGATTCTAATAATAAGTTAAATAAATTGCTCGAGACCTACTTTTCTTTCTTTGACCGGAGCGATAATCTCTTTTTATCCATATCAAACGATTTTGATTTAGTGGGCGCTTCTTATGAATTGCCGATAAAATCGATAGTTGATTTAAGTGGGGAAGCTGTGCAAAAACTTAATTCTGTTGCGATAGCTCAAAATAAAGGTTTGCCTCTTCTTGAACTGAGCTTTGATCCATTTGATGACGGTTTCGCGACAAACCCGACAAGCAGTAGCGCTCAATGCCAGCGAATAGAAATACATGCCCAGGAGGCATTCAAAAATGAATGTGCGCAGAGGCTCGGAGCAATCGGAAAAAAATGGAACGAGAATAAAGGAAGGATATTCCTTGTTGGGGAGCGATTAAAAGAAGAAAACATTCGAAATTCATTGAAAAATCTATTAAAACTAGACGACAATGAAAGTTTTAAAGAAATAGATGATATTCTTCTTGAAGAAGCATTAAATCAGATTTCATCACAACGTCTTTCACTGTTCGAAAATATTGAACAGTATTTCAAATTGAATAGCAATTTTGTTAAAGATAAATCTGTGCATAAAGATATTGATAATCAGACTTGGCCTTCGTTGATAACTGCTCTTGTCAAAGAGCAAAAGAAACATGTGTTCAAAAGATTTACACTTCTTAATGGTATTTACGAGGGGTTTGTTCGCGATGCAAAGTTGATCATCAATGCAGCGGATAACATCTCCCCCGGCGCTGGTCAACATGTTTCTGAAATCATATGCAGTATACTTGAAGATAGCCATAAAGAAGCAACCTCAACCACGGTAGCCGATACTCACCATTCTAAATCCATCATGGGAAACCGATGTAATGACGTCGCCTACGATTCGGTAACTAAAGCTTGTGAAAATCTCAATGAGATTCTTTTATTGCCCGTTGACCACGCATTTCGAAAAAACCCGTTTGAACACGCGCATACATTTCCATTCCCAGCTGTCGTGAATTGGAAAATATCTGCTTTGAAGAAAATGATTGAAGAAAAAGGTTACGATCTAGATAGCCTAGATGTTCCGGTTGATGGCACCGCTGATTTTCTGTTAAGACCGGGGATAATGAAAGAACAATTTAATGAATTTAAAAAAGATTTGGAAAAAAAATTACCTGGTTCTTTTGAAAAGGAGATCGAAACTTTAAAAAATAAACTTCATGACAATCCGGCCCATTTTATTTTTGCATCTTTAACTGCCCTATCAACAGTCTATTTATACGCATTGTCGGAAACCCAGCATTTGCCCTCCTTTATAAATCAAGAAGTGGATAGCATTTCCGAGTGGAGATTGAGTGAGACAGAGAGCTACAAATCGTGTATTAAAACTTCACTTATCGAGATGATCAAGACCCCATCCAATGGTAGTGGGAAAACATTCGATAAAAATTTCGATAAATACATCCCCAGAACTTTAGATAAGGCAAGCCAAAAAGAAAAGGAATGGATCGAAAGTGCTAAAAACGGGGTTGACAATGGCCTGATTTACAAAGTGTTGCAAATTTTTGTTTTGCAAACTAAGCAAGCTGCATTGGCAGCGATATGATTGCTAACCCGCCACCCAATTGGCTCCTCGATCGTGCTGCCTAATTGGATTGGCTGGTTAGTGACAATTTGATTTGAATATCCGATAAATATGGAAAGTGTTTTAATGGCTCTTTCTTTAAACCAGAGTAAGCTATGGCGATCATAACTGCAATAAACCCGACTCAGCCCCTGCCTCTTGCGCAGCTAGCTCAACCTTCTGTTGCTCTCAAACCCGCTTTTTTGGGGCGGATTGCATTAGACCTTTCCCTTCAAGATTCTTTCACCTTAAAAACTTTTAAAGAATTAGTGGATGAACAAGCCGAAGCGGAATTGCCCTATTATATTGTTGCTTGTAGAGATAGTTTGGACATGATTGGTTTTTTTGATGGAAATTCGATCATGCAGTCCTACTTTGGATTTGGTCACACAGAATCTCCATTGACCCGAGCATCCTTAAAGGAAGCTAAAGTTTACAAAATCGAGCCCCATTCCGAATATTTGGAGGAGTTTTGTGATTTTTTTGAGATGCTTAGTGGAAATGAACATTATGCGAAATTCCTACTGGCGGCGAATCTAAATGTGGCGTCTAACGTGCGAGGCGCTATGCGCTATTATGTGGGTGGGTGTTATGAATACAAAAGAACAGAACACCCAGATCGACTGCGGCAAGCCGAATTTTGGTATAAAAAAGCAGCCGAAGACGGTTATTTTGCAGCATATATGGCTTTTGGTAGTTGGTACGAAGAGGGGATTTATTATCCGAAATCTCATGAACAGGCTCTTGAGCACTACAGGAAGGCTTTTAGCCTCTTTCCCAAAAACCTTGATTCAGAGACTGTAAATACAATCGGGGTGAAAATCCATGACTTAAGTGGGAATCTTATTCGAGTTTAACCGGTATACCCCTTCCAAAAAATAGCTTTGAAAAGTATGATCCTTCTCACAATCAGTGAGAAGGAGATATTCCCATGTCCAGTTCTACCCCTTATAAGCTTCCCGAGCTTCCTTACGATTTTTCCGGATTAGAGCCTGTGATTTCCGCTGAAATCATGCAGCTTCACTATTCAAAACACCACCAGGGCTATGTCACTAACCTCAATGTTGCTTTAGAAAAATATCGGGATGCCGAAGCAAAAGGCGACATTGCGGCGATGATTGGACTGCAGCAAGTGATCAAGTTCAATGGGGGAGGCCATGTCAACCACTCGATTTTTTGGACGAATCTGGCCCCTATAGGCAAAGGGGGAGGGGAACTTCCGAAAGGAGAATTGGAGAAGGCTCTTCAGGCTGAATTTGGTTCTCTCGACGCTTTTGTAGAAAAGCTCAGCGCCGCCGCTGTCGCCGTGCAAGGATCGGGATGGGGATGGCTTGGCTACAATAAAGCGGGGGGAAAGCTCCTCATCGCCACGTGTTCCAATCAAGACCCTCTCAGCACCCTCGGATTCGTCCCCTTGCTGGGCATCGATGTTTGGGAGCATGCCTACTATTTACAGTACAAGAACGTGCGGGCTGACTACGTGAAAAATATTTGGAAAATCGTCTATTGGAAAAATGTTGAAGAGCGGTACTCTCAAGCGAAAAAGTAGGAAAAAATTTTATTTAACAGCTTGCAGTATTCTTTATTGAAGATTGGGCTTTTTTGTGGTATACTGGCACTTTAAAAACGGATGTTCATGGGATTATTTTCGCGGAATAAACCAAAAATTAAAGTACAGTCGACGAAAAAAGACGGCTATAGCGGATGGGTGAAATGCACCCATTGCAATGAAATGGTGCATGCCAATGAGCTGCAGCAAAACCTGCATTGCTGTCCGAAATGCAATTACCATTACCGTTTGTCCGCTACGCAGCGTATTCAGCTGCTCGCCGATGCCGAAACATTTAAAGAAATGTTCACCGAGTACAAACCGGTTGATCCTCTTCAGTTCGTCGATACGGAATCGTATGTCAACCGTCTGGAGAATGCCCGGAAAAATTCTAACCGCGACGAAGGGGCGATGGTCGGCCATTGCCAAATTACGGGCAAGCAAGTGGCGCTGGCCGTCCTTGATTTTTCTTTTATGGCGGGATCGATGGGATCGGTAGTGGGAGAACGCCTGACTTCGATCATCGAATACGCCATCGCAAAAAAACTTCCCCTCATCATCGTCTCTGCTTCCGGCGGTGCGCGGATGCAAGAGTCTGCCCTTTCTTTAATGCAAATGGCCAAAACATCCGCCGCTTTAGCAAAATTACACGAAAGAGGGATCCCTTACATTTCCGTGATGACTAATCCGACAACAGGGGGCGTCACTGCGTCATTTGCTTCGCTTGGCGATGTGATCATCGCAGAGCCTGACGCGTTGATCGGCTTTGCAGGGCCCCGCGTCGTTGAACAAACGATCCGGCAAAAGCTTCCTCCGGGAGCCCAGCGTTCCGAATTTTTACTGGAAAGAGGAATGATCGATTGCATTGTTAATCGCCATCAATTAAAAGAGAAATTGTTCCAATTATTGGAGTTACTGACAGGTAATGAACGAGAGTACCAAGAGCCTTCGTCCTATCGAGTACTGTATGGCCAATCTCTCGGAAAATTGCCGCAGAAGCTCCAAGAGTTATTAGCCTTAGCAGAAACAAAGTAGATTATCTAATGGACGAGATCGACATTCCGGTTCTTGCTGATGATCCCAGTTGCCTTCCCGTCTACTCCTCGGCGCTCGCCGCCGGTGCCGACGTCAAAGCATGCATCCCCGAACAGCTCCTCATTGAGCCCGGTGCCTCTGCGCTGATTCCTACTGGCTTGCGTATGGCGATCCCGGCAGGGTTCGAGATTCAAGTCCGGCCGCGAAGCGGACTTGCCTTAAAAAATCAGATCACCGTTTTGAATACGCCGGGTACCATCGATGCCGATTATCGAGGAGAAATCTGTGTCATCTTGATCAATCATGGAAAAAATGTTTTCGCGGTGACCCCGGGCATGCGCATTGCCCAGATCGTGCTTGCGCGCGTAGAAAAGGGAAATTTTAAATTTGAAGACTCACTAGCATCAACTTCACGCGGAGAGGGCGGTTTTGGCCATACTGGCACGCATTAATCATCAGATCGTCGATAGCATTACCGATCTAAAAAAACTTTTTAAAAAAGGAGAAAGTGTGGCGATCTCCAATTATTTGGATGAACGTCTCGTCCTATTTTTAAATGCGGACACCCGTGACGAAGCGCTCGATCAGTTGGTCAGTCTTTTGGCAAAATCGGGAAAACTCAAAGATTCCCACGTTTTCCATGACGCCATATTGGAACGGGAAAAAATTGTCTCGACAGGCATTGGGCTTGGCGTTGCCATCCCCCATGCGAAACTTCAAGGTTACGACAAATTTTTTATCGCTATCGGAATCCAGACAAAAAAAGGGATCGAATGGAATGCTCTCGACAATTCCCCTGTGCGTTTGATCTTCATGATCGGCGGGCCGGAAAACAAGCAGACGGAATATTTAAAAATTTTATCCCATCTTACGATGGCGATCAAAAATGAAGAGAGGCGGAAAAAACTGCTAAAGACATATGATGCAAAAGATGTGATAGCCCTATTCGCTGGATGTTAATTTATGGATCTTAAGATCAAAGATGTCGCTGAACTGCT
This sequence comes from Verrucomicrobiota bacterium, assembly GCA_903970455.1. GTDB lineage: Bacteria > Chlamydiota > Chlamydiia > Chlamydiales > Rhabdochlamydiaceae > CAJCIW01. The sequence continues at coordinate 6,152 of CAJCIW010000041.1, forward strand.
CAATGTCTCTGAGACGACCATCCGCCGCTGGCTCTCGGATGGAAAAATTCCCGCTTACCGCATCAATCACCAATACCGTTTCAGCCGTATAGAAATTGAAAATTGGATGATGGGCTGCAAACTCAAATCCCCGGAAGCGGGATTTTCCCCCTTCCACGAGACCCAAATTTATCCGCCTCTGGAAGCAGGCAAGGAACCGCAAGAGACCTCTTCCCGCGGCGGCATGCACCATTTTTGCCTTTATAGGGCCATCCATCAAGGGGATGTCTTTTCCAACATTGCGGGAAAAACAAAAGAAGAATTGATCCGCTGGACGACCAAAGCCGCTTCCCAAAAGCTTGGCGTCGATGCGGAGGTTCTCTCGGAGCTGTTGCTCGACCGGGAAAGAATGATGCCGACCGCGCTTAATAATGGCATTGCAGTCCCCCATACAAGGGATTTTTTGCGCAAAGGCCCCCTCGACATGGTCTTCGTCGCTTATCCAAGTGATCCTCTAGACTACGGCGCTCTGGACGGCAAGCCCGTGCATACCCTTTTCTTCCTGTTTGCCAGCAACGACAAAGGCCATTTACAGCTGCTTGCCAAGCTTGCTCATCTGGGCGACAACCCAAAAGCGCTGGAATTTTTGATGGGGAAGCCTGATAAAATGGCCCTTCTTGATTTTGTCCGCAGCTGGGAAGGGCAAGTCCGTACAGTTGCATAGATATTTAGCTATTCCGAAATTCGGATTAGTTTTATCATTTGCTGCGTTGAATTTTTTTAAAATCCGTTGAAAGGAACTCAGAAACACACTCTAACAGGATGTATGGCAAAAGGACTATTTATCAAGAAATCGATCAAGACACTGCTCGATGAAGCTCAACAAAGTCAGCATACGATGAAGCGCTCTTTGGGCGCGACAACTCTCACCGCGATGGGAATTGGCGCGATTATTGGCGCCGGAATCTTTGTCCTCACGGGACAGGCTGCCGCTGAATACGCCGGCCCTGCGATTCTCCTCTCATTCGTTCTGGCAGCTCTGATCTGCGTCTTTGCTGCACTCTGTTATGCCGAGTTCGCTTCTTTGATTCCGATTTCCGGCAGCGCTTATACCTATGCCTACGCGACCATGGGAGAGTTCACCGCATGGATCATCGGTTGGGGGCTGACAATGGAATACATGTTCTCTGCGTCAACGGTCTCTGTCGGATGGTCAGGATATTTTGTCAGCTTGCTCAAAGATTTTGGCATCACGATTCCGGCTCAATTTGCCAGTGCGCCGATCAACTATGAAGTCGGAGCCGGTTGGACGCAGACAGGCGCTATCATCAACCTGCCCGCGATTTTGATCGTAGCCTTGATGGGAACCCTCGTTGCGATCGGTATTAAGGCTGCTGCGAGTTTCAATAATGTGATGGTGATCATTAAGCTTTCCGTTATCGCGCTTTTCATTGCTTGCGGGGTGGCTTACATCAATTCGGACAATTTGACACCTTTTGTCCCGAGCAATACGGGAACTTTCGGTCAATTCGGTTTTAGCGGGATTCTTCGAGGAGCAGGGGTGGTTTTCTTCGCTTTCATCGGTTTTGACGCCCTCTCGACAATGGCCCAGGAATGTCGCAATCCGCAAAAGCATATGCCTATAGGGATGCTCGGATCGCTCGGGATCTCTACAATTGCCTATATTATTGTTGGGATTGTTCTTCTTGGCCTCGTGAGCTATACAATGCTCAATGTCCCCGATCCGATCGCCGTTGCTGTCAACGCCCTTGGCCCCAAATTTCTGTGGCTGCGTTTCGTGATTAAAATTGCCATTTTAGCCGGTCTGACATCCGTCGTCCTAGTCATGCTATTGGGACAGGCTCGCATTTTCTACACGATGTCCAAAGACGGCCTCTTGCCAAAACCTTTTGCCAAGATCAGCCCGAGGTTCCATACGCCTTTTTTCTCTACCGTCATCGTGTCAATTTTCTGCTTTTTTCTTGCGGGGATTTTCCCTGTCGGGATTTTGGGACAGCTGACCTGCATGGGCGCCCTTCTCGCTTTTGCCATTGTCTGCTTCGGCATTCTCGTGCTCCGCTACAAGCAGCCGACGCTGCACCGCCCCTTCAAAACGCCATTTGTGCCTTGGATCCCTCTTGCCGGGACCGTCGCCTGCGTGATCCAAATGATTTGCCTCCCCGGAGTAACCTGGGGTCAATTTTTGATTTGGATGATGCTTGGTTGCGTCATCTATTTTGGCTACAGCATTAAGCACAGCAAAGCCCGCTTAGCCCCGGCCAAAAAGAAGTAAAGAGCTGAATTCACCACCCGTTCGCTGTGCTCTCTAGTGCTCCATCAACCCCTCATTTAGGGCTTGATGGAGCACTAGAGACACAGAGATCAGAGAGGCAGCAGAGAGGAAAAAAAGAAGAGGTCTGGTTGACCTCCCCTTCTTGCACTCCGTGCAAGAAGGGGAGGTTAGGCGACTAACTCAACCTTTCTATAGATCATATGTTTGCTGTAAATTAAGCCAAAGCTGCGGAGCTGTGTTAAATAATAATAACTCAACTTTTGAATGCCGTAATCTTTTGTTGACTAATAATATGCGCTGATTAATAATATACATAAACTATTGCTTAATTATAGGATAATTGCTATGTCGACAATAAATTATTTTAACATGTATTCTTTGGATTTCTCTTACGTCGGTCAATTGAAAGAAGCCTTGAAATTGCAAGAAGAGGACGAGATTAGGCCATTGATGGAAAACGCTTTAAAAGCGACAACAATCCGAAATGGCCTTGAACAACGATCGCTAAACAAGAGTATGTTGATAGAATTTCCACAGTTTAAGAAGGCCATCGAACTAATAGATAAAGCATCCACAGCTGCAACAGGGATCCTTGAAAAGTATTCCGACGCAGACCCTTATGAACTGCAAGAAATTGTTCATAGAATATTGGGGATTTCAAAAAAGCCACTTGCAGAGGAGCTCAAGCAAACCTATTTGAAAATCATGCAGCAGTCTGGTTTCCTCCAACTAAAAGATATGAAAATTAAAGTTGGGGATCAGGTTGCACAATTGTTTCGGGAGCGGCCTGAAATAGACTGGTTAAACCTTGGTTGCGGAGAAGCAGGTAGAGATGCGGTTGGATCTTGTCATTTTCGAAGAGAAAAAGACCATGACACACGTGCAATGACCATCGATCTTTCCGTGTTGATGGGCCCAAATATTGTCGTCGACATGCACGATGTGGAATTTTGGGATGCGATTCCTAACGAAAAATTCTCAACGATCAACGACCACAGTTATGGATATTTCCTTTTTGATGAACAACGATCTAACCAAACTTTGTCTCAAATTTTTCGAACTCTCAAGCCGGGAGCCTCTTTGATCATGGATCATGCCTTTAAAGACGAGCATAAAAGCTGTTTAAGAGAAATAGGATTTATCCTGGATGAAACTCAACAAATTATCGCTAGAAAGCCTTAAAGTGTGGTCTACTGAAAATTCGTAAAGGGAATTGGAAAGAAAATGACGCTTAGTCGAGTGGTATACTCGGCTGCGTCATCTATTTTGGCTACAGCATTAAGCACAGCAAAGCGCGCTTATTCCCCCGCCAAAAAGAAGTAAAGAGTTGAATTCACCACCCGTTCGCTACGCTCACTAGAGAGACACAGAGATCACAGAGGAAAAAAAGAAGAGGGCTGGTTATCGCCCCTTCTTGCACTCGGTGCAAGAAGGGGCGGGCTCAACCTTCCTATGTTCACTCTCCCCCAAAGATGCTGCAAGTTTCTGGAAAATCTCAGACCGTGCCGCCAGGGGTCGTCTGAAAAAAATGGCCGAAGAAGACCTTATTACTGAAATATCCACTCATGCCTTTGACCCTCAGAAAAAATTCGTGCTTAAATAATCTGCCGCTGATTTCTCCAGTCATTGCCTTCAGCTCAAAAATGGCACACCAAAAGAAAATTATATCAACATCCAACAAGGATGCCATATATTTTCAGCGTCAGAATTATGCGGCCAGAAAAATTCTTCCCACGTAAATTTTTCACTCGAAGCATACGCTTCTTTCGCTTTTTCTACTTTTTCATTTCTTTTATTAAGTTGCAGAGGCTTGTTGCGCAATTCGGTCAAAGCAAGGTAGCTGCCCAATGGCCGCCTGAATTAACCGGCCACTTTATAGCTTTTTGGCATCCCCAATTCCGTCATTCGATTCAATACGTCCCATTTGACAGCCCTTCCGTGGCTTGGGTGCGTTCTCTACGAGCTGTAAGCCGGTCCCCTCAGTATTGTTTTGTACCGAAACAAGGAGTTTAACGTTGTTTGGGGGCATAGCCTAAACGTTTTCGGGTGATCTAGTTTGAATAACTCATCTTTGTTACTTGCCAGCCATATCCCTGAAATAAAAGGGCAGGAACCCCTTTTTCCCCCACTACATGTCCAGCTCCAATGGAGATAAAAAATAGCCCGGAGTTTTCTCTCAAAAGGGAGTCAGTTTTTTCCGCCATTTTCTCACTTCTGTCATCATTAAATCGTTTAGCTACGTCTTCGGACAAACCAAAGTTTGCCACGAATTCGATTTTTTTCTCAGATCCTTCCGCAAAACCCTCACGAGTGAATTGATCTTTTTGATTCAAATTTCGATCAAATTCTTTATAAAATTTTTCTTCATCTAGAGTTAAATGCATCAAAGGTCTCCTGAGGATTTTAGAAGTGATGTTTTTGCCATACTCTTTTTGATATTCTGCTTTTGCTTCGTTCTGGAATTCAGCAGTTTCCAGCTCATGGATCATTTTCCCGTTTTCATATGATTGAATCAGCCAGCTAAGCTCCTTGCTTTGAAGTTTTTCAGCTTGTTGTTTAATAATATTATTAAAATTCTCTACTTCACCTATTGATTTTTTAAGCTCTTTAATGACGTCTAGTTCAACAACAAGGTGATTAGACTCATTGAACCTTTTGTCAATTTCTTCATCAAATAATAATTTAAAATCGAACATATGTAGCATATGGGCAGATCCAAACATATACCCTCTTGTGACGCCTTCAGTATTTTGAATTCTATAAAACAAACCT
>CAJCIW010000042.1 GCA_903970455.1 Verrucomicrobiota bacterium
AGTCAAATTATCAAATAAAAACTTAACTCAGTATAACTTTAACAACAATCAAAATACTTTATTACAGCTGCCTTTGGATGTGCTCAATGTGATTATGTGTAATGTTTGCGATGAACCCTCAGCCATGAAATCGGCGATACGGGCAGTCGAGTTTGGCAGAGTCTCTGCTCTTACCCATCAATTGACCCATGCTAATGGGGAGATTGACAACCTGATTCATAATGAAAGAAAATTTTTACCTTTAGTCAATTGCTTAGCAAAAAAACTAAAACCGGACCCTGATCCGATAGGAGTGGTATCAGACTTTGGACCTGGAGATGTAGGAGAAATGGTAGGTTTGCTCAACCTAGCCCAAGAGGAATATGTAAACGATCTCCCCAAAATATTTTATACCATTTTCAAGCGCTCTGTGGAATCTATTTCAAGTAAAGAATACCTCAAATTTGCTGGAGATGACAATTGGGCCTTTTTAGGATTAGGTGCAAAAATATTTAGGGTGTGGGGCGATCAAGATTTTGCAGGCAAAATTCATCACGACCTCATTAAATCTTTTGTTTCCAAGCCTGTCGAAAATTTGAACATGGAAAGTTACAAGGATTTTGTTAGTACTCTGAACACAGCTTACGGTTTCATCTCTCCTCAAGATAACGAGCTATTTCTGCGCCAAGGGATTTGCTCAACATGCGAAAAAAAGCAATTAGATGCTTTAAAGGAAAAATATGGGAATCCAACTGAGGAACTTCTTGCCATAACTAAAGAGAATCTTAGAGATAAACGCAATCAAAGAAAAGATGAAATTGATAAGCAAATTCGCCAACTTTGCGGGGATAATTTTAACGGTGCAATTGATGGCGCATATCGAGCCATGCAAGAGGCAGAAGCTGAGAAAGTTCAAGCCAAAGCTGCCTATATCGCCGCGATCAGGTCACAAGAATTTACCGTGGACATGGATGATTCTCAACTCGCAAGCCGCGGATTGGCAATACAAGACCTTTATTCTAAATATATACAAAAGCTTGATTATTACGGTGAGGCTCGTGAAGCATTTGATACTCGTAAAGCCCGGCTCGATGCACTTGCTGTTTGGACGGACGGCGTGATCACAGGCGGGGCTATATTAGATATCCAAGCCGAGCTGCGAGAAGAGAAATTGGCTGCCGATGCTCAATCAATATGCAAAAAGATGAGCGATTTTTATGCGCAATTGAGCCGGCCCATTAACGAAGATAACAAAGACGAATTGTATGAACAGCTCCATAAGATCATTGGGTAATTGAAACCCACCTTCTCCTTGTATATACCCAAGTTGACTCAAAAGTAGGTCAGGAGACGGGATTGAAAGCTGCCTGCTGGCCGACTTTTGAGTCAACTTGGGTATATAGGAGAAGGTGGAAAAATTAACAGGATGGGCAGGATGGAAAAAAATATCCTGTCTCTCCTTATATCGTGTTAAGTTTCTTCAAATTCTTCGGTTCTTGATAAAAAAATTCTAATTCCCTTTCGAGTGTTTTTTGGCATTAATTCATCCCTTCTGCTAAAGTAAATCTCATTAAAGATGCTTTAAGGAATCTCACATGGACAGACGCTCGATTACTTTCGTCATTGGACTCGTCATCGTATACTTCTTCGTCAATCAATGGTTTTCATCGAAAAATCCCCCCCCTCAACCCACGCAGCCGCATAAAAAAACTGTAGTTGTCCAGGAAGAAATAGCTACCCCTAGGGAATCGATTTCCATTCCGGTGATCCCAGCATCTGAAGGAGCGGAAGAGTTCTACGTCATTCAAAACGAGTATCAACAGGTCGTTTTTTCGAATATTGGTGGGGCGATCGCTGAGATTAATCTTCCCTTCCACAGCAAAGAAAATACAAAAAGCGTCGTGCGGCCGATTCGGCTCGACAGGCTTTTTTTGGAAGACTACTCGATCAATGCTCATTTCCCCGCCTTTTCTTATTCGATTAATGACGGTTCCGGGATCAAAAAGATGGATGCCCGCCAGATGGGAGGCTACTATCCCCTCCTACGACGAACGATCTTCAACCCTAAAGATCGGGCCTCTTCCCGTTCTCCTGTCAAGCACTATGCGCTCAAGGTGATTTCAGAAAACGGCGAAATGGAACCCAAAAAATATTCTGTCAAACGGCTTGAAAAAGACTTGATCGAATTTGAACTGAACGATCAAGACCGGAAAATCAATAAAGTTTTTCGTTTCCCTAAAAATGGGGACGAGGCTCCCTATTGCCTTGAAGTGAGCGTCAAAGTGGACGGCGATGCCCGCGGCCTTTGGCTGACAGGCGGCGTCCCTGAAGTGGAATTGATTTCCGATAGTCCTGCGCCATCCATGACCCTTCGCACGCTGAAGAAAAATCAAAAGGCCAGCATCGATCAGATCTCTCTCCCCAAAGATTGCGCCATCTCGACATCGATTTATCCAGACTGGGTGTGCTCATCCAACGGTTTTTTTGTCCTCATTCTCGATCCTTTGTCGGAGATTCCTGCGGGATACCATGCCTGCAAAATTCCCGGAGCGCAGGATCCTACCCGTTTAACCCTTGTCGACCCCGATTACAATCCTTATCCCGCTGACAAATATCCGGGCTATGAGTTTCATCTCCCATTGCGCGCGCAAACAACCCTATTAAGGTACTATGCGGGCCCTTTGGAAGGAGACATTCTTAAACGGGTCGACCAAACCTATTCCGATCCTGAAACGGGCTATAACCCGGGCTACATCGGCGCTTTGAGCTTCCACGGGTGGTTCAGTTTTATCTCGGAGCCTTTTGCGAAGTTCCTCTTTCTCTTGATGAATTTCTTCTACCTGGTCACTTCTTCATGGGGAGTCTCCATCATCCTTCTGACCCTTGCGCTTCGCGTTATGCTCTATCCTCTGAATGCCTGGTCGATCAAATCGACGATGAAAATGCAGGAAATCGCGCCTAGAGTCAGCGCCATTCAAGAAAAACATAAAAAAGATCCGAAACGCGCTCAGCAAGAGGTGATGAACATGTACCGCGAGAAAGGGGTAAACCCTTTATCCGGCTGCTTCCCCCTCTTGATCCAGCTCCCCTTCTTGATCGGGATGTTCGACCTTTTAAAATCTACCTTTGAATTACGCGGCGCCACCTTTATCCCAGGCTGGATAGATAATTTGACTGCCCCGGACGTTCTCTTCAGCTGGAATTACCCGATTTTCTTCTTCGGTACCGATTTTCACCTCCTGCCATTTTTGCTCGGCGGCGTCATGTGGGCACAGCAACGGTTCAGTTCTGCGACGCCTAAAGATAAAAGCCAAATGACCGATCAGCAAAAACAGCAAAAGATGATGGGTAGCATCATGACGATTGTATTTACGGTGATGTTCTATCATTTCCCCTCAGGTTTGAATATTTATTGGCTATCTTCCATGGCTCTAGGTATTTTGCAGCAGTGGTTTATGACAAAAAGAACCCAGAAGAACAAAAATGTAATTGTCTAATGCAGTCTTGGGATGTTTTTTTAAAAAAACAGGAAGGACTAGTTGGGGAAGACGTAGTCAACCAGTGGCTGCGTCCTCTCAAAGTCGTCCACTTCGATTCAGGCAATCTTTACCTCGAAGCTAAAGACTCTTTCCAGGTCCTTTGGTTTGAAGAACACGTCCGCCCTTTGCTCAAACGCCATCTTCTCAACAACAACTTCCGCCCAATCAAAGTGCATCTGACTGTAACAGACGCAGCGGCCCCAAAGCCAAAAAAAGAAAAATACAACTCCCTTCCTCCCCTTTCCCTCGCTTTTGACCCTTTGGATCCCACGACGACACTCGACAATTTTGTCGTCGGAGAAGAAAACAAAATCGTATCCCAGTTTTTATGTGAATTGAGCGGGGATTTGGGAATGTTCAACCCGATCTACCTGTGGGGTAGCGAAGGTTGCGGCAAAACACATTTGCTCATCGCGTTGGCAAAAGTTTTTCGTAAAAAAGGTCTGAACGCTCTTTATGCCCGGGCAGAGACATTCACCGAACATGTGGTCTCCGCCATTCGCTCATCGGAGATGCAGACGTTTAGAAAAGCCTACCGCCACGTCGATATCCTCTTGATCGATGATGTGCACTTGTTGGCCCGCAAAGCCGCCACCCAAGAAGAATTTTTCCATACATTCAATACGCTGCATACAGCCGGCAAGCAAATGATCTTCTCCTCTAAATGCGCTCCCTCCTTTTTAGAAGAAATCGAACCTCGCCTCGTCTCCCGCTTTGAATGGGGAATCAACATCCATTTTAAAAAGCTCAATGGCGCAGAACTGAAACAAATGCTGTTGAAAAGATACGACACATTGAACTTTCAACTTGGTGACGATGTGAGCGATTTTTTGGTCCACACGTTCCCAAGCAGCAAATCATTAAACCGAGCCTTGGAAGCCCTAGTTCTCCGCATCCATCTTCAAGAAGACGCCCGCCACAAAAGAAACTCTCAGTCCATCGACAGGAAAATCGCAGAGAAAATGCTCGCGGACTTGATCGAGAAAGAACAAAAGACGGCTTTGTCGCCAGAACGGATCATCGCTGCTGTATCTTCCATCTATGGAGTCCGCGACGAAGACCTTCTAGGCAAGTCGCAAAGCCAGGACTCCTCCTTTCCCCGTCAAATTGCGATGTATCTTTGCCGCCAGGAACTCAAACTCCCCTTTCAGGGAATCGGCCGCATCTTCGGCAGGGACCATTCCACCGTGATGACGAGCATCAAGCAAATCGAAAACAAAATCGAAGCCTCCGACCCAGAGCTCCTTACCTCACTCAATGAGATTCGACACCTCCTTTAAGATTAAAATTTTATCACGATTGATTTAATTGCTCCCTTTTGTTATAATAAAACGTTAAATTATTTTAATTTATCATGCCAACATCAATTACAACTGCCCATGCCCCGATCACATTTCAAGCGGTATGGAATGAAAAAAATCAGCATCTCTCAGAGACTTGCGTGGAGAAAATCACTCGCACAGTTTTCTTTTTTCTCAATAAATTCATTGCAGGATTAGTTCTCCCGGCAACATTAATAAGAAAAAATGTTGTCAGCGGGGTTTGTAGACATTTTGAGCAGCGCTGGGATCCAAGAACCCATCCCCATTCCCTTCTTACCCAAAATTTCACCCCCTCTCCCATTGAAGTCACGACCCCAGACGGCGTTAAACTTCGCGGCACTTTTTTTAAGAATGCTGCAGCACAGGAATCGGCCCCGACCGTCGTTTTCTATCAACCTAATGCGATGATCGGAAAACAAGGAACATTCGACTGGGTTATGGAGCAAGCTGCTTTACAAGAATTTCCGTACAATTTCGTTTATTTCGATTATCGGGGGTGCGGAGAATCGGATCAGGTCACTCCTAATTCTAAAAAAGATCTATTTCTCGATGGGGAAAGCATCTATCAATTTGTCAGAGATAAGCTCCATGTACCTGCAAAAGAGATTCATTTTTATGGATGGTCTTTAGGAGGGGGGATCAGTGCAAATGTTAAACAGATTCATTCGGAGCGCGAGGGAAAATACGTCAACGAAAGATCTTTTACTTCGATCAATGAAACACTAAAAAACATGACGTCACATGTTCTAGCTGCCATCGCCGGAATTGCAATATCTGCCATGAACTGGAATATCGATGCCGTGGAACCGATTAAAAAGATGAAAGGCAAAACCTTGATTGTCCATCATCCCGAAGATGAATTGATGCGGGAAGAAGCGAGTCTCTACCACAGACTCTTCCAAAGAGGCGTAGCCCCTTCTCCCGACATAACAGAGCTCAATCTTAGGCAAGGCCAGGCCACCCCTGATTTTGTTTTTTTTCACGGGGCGCCCATCGCTCATTTTGTTAATCCCGACTTCAATGCTACGGATGAAATTACGAAATTTCTTTTCTCTTCTAATTGTTCCTTTTCGGAGAGGATGCTCAACAGATTTGCTGTGG
>CAJCIW010000043.1 GCA_903970455.1 Verrucomicrobiota bacterium
TTACAATTGACAAATAAATATTATAATTATTTTTGATAAACCCTAATATCTTAGGGCTATTTAGAAACAGGGACTTGATTTTCAGCTAACAGCTCTTTCAGAGCTTGCTTCAAAACAATCCGTTTATTCTCTTCTTTTTCAGGGGTGGATTCAAAGACGCGGGGGAGGACTAACTCGGAAGGGACGACGATCGCTCCGACGTCTTCAAGGACCGTGCGCAAATGCGCGAGCGCACGGACGCCGCCGCTTTTGCCCGGGGATGCGCTCATGATGGCGATTTTCTTCCCTTTGAACGCGGCCTTAGACCCTTCCCCATCTTCCGAACGGGAGGCCCAATCTAGAGCGTTTTTTAAAAGGGCGGGGATCGAAGCGTTGTATTCGGGAGATGCAATGATCATCGCGTCGTGGGCCAACATGATCTGACGCAATTTTTTGACGGCATCTGGCATCCCTTTTGATTTTTCGAGGTCAGCCTCATAAAGTGGCATGGGGAACTCTTTGAGATCGATAAGGGTCACCGACGCTCCCATCTCGCGGGCTTTCTCGGCAGCTTCAGCAACGAGTTTTTTGTTGTAAGATCCTTCTCGCGTGCTGCCGGCAAAAGCAAGAACTTTAATTTCTGCATTAAGTAAAAAAGGCATAATCACCATTCCTAGCAAAATAATTGATTTTTTCATTGAACTTCTACTTGTTTACGTTTTGTTCTAAGCTTTTCTAAATAAAGGTAGATGATCGGAGTGATATAGAGGGTGAGAAATTGGGAGAAGATGAGGCCGCCGGCGATGACAAGGCCGAGGCCGCGGCGGGTTTCGGCGCCGGCGCCGATCCCGATCGCGATGGGAAGGGCGCCCATGACAGCGGCGACAGTGGTCATCATGATCGGACGGAAACGGATCAGACAAGCTTCACGGACAGCTTCAGAAGGGAGAAGATCGCGGCTGCGCTGCAATTCAAGGGCATAGTCGACGATCATGATCCCGTTCTTTTTGACAATGCCGACAAGCAAGAGAAATCCGACCATGCTGTACAGTGACAAGGGTTCGCGGAAGGCAAGTAGGGTCAAGATACCGCCGAGGCATGCAAATGGCAAGGAAGAGAGGATCGTGAGAGGATGGATGAAGCTTTCGTAGAGGATTCCCAAAATGGCGTACATCGCAACGACAGCCAGGATGAGGAGCAAAATCGTGTCGCTGCTCGTTTTATCGACCATTTCAGCGACCCCTTCCAGTTTGCCGGAAACCGAGCTGGGCAACATGTCTCTGGCGATTTTTTTAAGGCTGTCCAGCGTTTCGGCAAGGGGGGCGTCTTTCGCCACATCGAAAGAGAGTGTGATGCTGGAAAGCAGGTCGAGATGCTCAATGCTTTGGAGGCCAACCCCTTCTTTCCATGAAGCGACAGATTTAAGAGGAACCGATTCCCCCGAGGACGTGTTAAGGTGGAGCTTGGATAGAGCGGCTGTATTTTTTTGGAATTTGGGATCAAGCTCGAGGAAAACGTAATACTCCTCACCCCCTCTTTCGATTTTTCCAATATGGGCGCCGGAATACGCATTTTGTAAAAGGGATTGGACCATGAGGCGTGTCACGCCAAGTTTTTCGGCTTGAGAATCAAAGACCGCGATTTCGAGTTTGGGATCGTCGGCTTTGATGCTCAGATCGGGATTGACAAAAGCAGGGATGGCGGCCAATTTTCGCTTTAAACTTTCCGCGGCTATGCGCACTTCATCGAGTTCCGAGCCTTTCATGACGAATTGATAGTTGTTTCGCGCAAAACCGCCACCACCATCTGCGGAGATGAGTTGCATCCCACGCATAAAAGCCTGGATGCCCGGAATTCTGTTGAAATCTCGTTGCAATTCAGTCAGCACAGCTGACTGCGAGGCACGCAGAGAAGCTTCGCTCAAGCTGATCAGGTAGATGTGGTAATCCTTAAAATTGAGGGTGACGAACGTGTCGACTGCAGGATGGACTTGCACGATCGCATTGAGTTTCTTCTGGTATTCTTCCGAATCGGTTTTTGACATGCCACTCGGCATCTGCACAAAACTCCAAATGAACCCGCGGTCTTCCTCAGGGAAGAGATTAATCGGGAGAAAACGGAAAAGCAGAACGGTCAAGGCGACGCAGGCAACCGCTCCGGAAAGGGTTTTTTTCCGGTTGTTCAAACACCAGCTGAGGGTGCGGCGGTAAAAAGAAAGAAGGGCATTCTCCTTGTGGGTCTTTTGTGCAAAGTTGGAAGCGAATTTGCTGCAGAGCATCGGCGTCAGGGTCAAAGAGACAAAGGCTGAGACGAGGATCGAAACCGCCAAAGTGACGCTGAATTCGCGGAAAAGCATGCCCGTCACGTCTTTCATGAAAAGCATGGGAGTAAAAACAGCGACCAGGGAAAGGGTCATCGATAGGACGGTAAAGCTGATCTCCTTCGAGCCTGTGAGGGCCGCTTCCATGGGGGGCACTCCTTTTTCCTGATGGCGGACGATGTTTTCCAGGACGACGATCGCATCGTCGATGACAAAACCCATCGCCAGTGTGAGGGCGAGCAAAGAGAGAATATCGATGTTGAAGTTGAGCGCATGCATCAGGATGAAGGTGCCGACGATCGACAGCGGAAGCGCAGTTGCTGCGATCATCGTCTCGCGGAACCGGCGCAAAGAAACGAAGATCACGCCGACAACGAGGAGAAAGGAAAGGATGAGAGACCATTCCACATCTTCGATCGCCTCTTTGATCCAGCTGGCCTTGTCGAACCACACTTCAAGGTGCATCGAAGGGGGCAATTCCGACTTAAGCTCCGGTATGACGGATTTGAGCTGCTGGGAGATCTTGACTGCATTGGCCCCACTTTGCTTTTTGACTCCTAAGATGACGGCAAGGTTATTTTTTTCTTTGGTGATGTGATGGAAAACTTCTTCCGATTCCAGGCCGTCCAAAACCTCTGCGATCTCTTTGAGGCGGACATCGGGGGCTATCTGCAAATTGCGGAACTCCGCCGCAGATTTGAGTCTGCCGGGAACTTCGAGGGTAAACTTGCGACCGGCAGTCTCGAGAACGCCAACCGGAATATTACCTGTCGCTTGAGAGATGCTTGCTCGAACCTCGTCAAAGGTCAGCCCGCGGGCGGCCATCCATTCCGGGTTGACTTGAATGCGCAGAGCATAAGGGGAACCGTAGACTTCCACTTTCCCCACCCCTTCTATGCGGGCGACGCGTTGTTCGACGCGTAGGTGCGCGTAATCATAAAGTTCGGACAGCGTGGAAGAGCTTGAAGTCAAAACAAGATAGATAATGCTTTCTTGATGGGCATTCGCTTTTTGATAAGTCGGACTCTGATCCAAATCGTGAGGAAGAGCATGTTCCGCTCGCTTCAAGGCAGCTTGCACATCCTGGCCGGCTTCGTCGATATCGCGATCGAGCTCAAAGAGCAGTGTGATCCACGTATAACCCCGATTCGTCTGGGAAGTAACATGCTTCACGCCATTGATGTTGATCAGCTCTTTTTCCAGCGGGGTGGTGACCGTGCGCGCCATCACTTCAGGGCTGGCCCCTGCGTAGGATGCTTGCACCATGATCACAGGGTAATCGACATTCGGCAAGTCGGTGACCGGCAGTTTTTTAAAAGCGACGATTCCGAGGATCAAGATCAATCCCATGATGATTGTAGTCATCACCGGACGCTTGATAAAGGGGGAAGAGAGGTTCATCGGATTTCCTCAACTTTTGCTCCGGGAAAGAGACGCAGCTGCCCTTGCGTGACAACTTTCACGGCGCCTTCCAACCCCTCTTCGACGACGATCTGACCTTTTTCCTCAGGACCGAGTTTAATCGGACGGATTTCTACAGTATTGTCTTCCTTCACAGTAAAAATATACGGCCCCTCCTGGTTGGTCTTGACAGCGCGCATAGGGATTAATTGCGCTTTTTCTTTTTTACCAAAAAAGAGATGGACCCTGACAGATTGTCCCGGCCAAAGCGGCTTGTGGGATTTTGCCAAAATGCCCGTTGCTGCGAGCATGCCCGATTTGGGGTCGATCGCATGGTCCATGAAGGTGACTTTGCCGGCTGCGATGCATTCTTCCTTTCCGGCGAGGTAGACTTTGATGAGGGGCTTAGCGGACGCTATCTGCTGCAACTCCCTTTCCGTGATTAAAAAATCGACATAAAGAGGGTCGTTCTGAGTCAACCTCATCAGAGGGGTGTCGGACACCATGTTCCCTTTTCCGAGCGCAGTCTTCCCTGCAAAGCCCGTAATAGGGGCGATGATCCGGCAATGCTCTAAATCGAGCTTGGCAGCAGAGAGGCGAGCCTCATCAGCTTGGACCGAAGCCTCGTGAAGAGCGATTTTTGTTTCCAGATCGTCCCATTCCACCTTCGCAACGAGGTCTTGTTTGGTCAAACTTTTAAACCGTTCATATTTTTTCTTGACGTTGTTCAAATGCGCTAAGTCTTGAGCGAGCTGCGATTGCTGCTCCTGGACGCGGATAGCGTAAGGGGCATCATCGATCGTGTAAAGTAAAGCCCCTTCTTCAACCCACTCCCCTTCAGTAAAATGCACTTCTTTGATCATCCCACTCACCTGGGGCCTCACATCTGCCGTTTGGGAAGGTTTTATAACTCCCAGGGCCTCAAAGAAGAGGGGAACATCGCGGGTTTCAATCTCAGCGGTCTGCACAGGGACAGGAGGAAGTTCAAAGCTTTGTTGGGACTTCTCCGAACAAGCGTAAAGCAGGAGCAAGGTGGCGAATAGAAATAATTTTTTCATTTGGATTGAAGACTCCCTGTGGCAAAAGCCAGCTGCGAAAGCGAGACCAGCCATGCGGTCTTTGCTTGGGCTTTCTTATTGCGGGCATCGGATAAAAAGCGTTGCGATTGCAGCAAATCGAAAATACTGATTAATCCTGATTTATAACTTTGGACAGACCCATCATACGATTTGAACGCCTCATCGAAAAATTCTTCGCTAAATTGCATGGCATACTCGGCGGCTTTGGCAGTTTCGCTAAAGCTTAACACTTCGACAGCAATCGCATTGTGTAATTCGACAAGTTCGGCAGCTGTCATTTCCGCATCCGCAAGGGCTGCTCTTTTTCGGTAGGTATATTCAAATCCTTTGAACACAGGGATGTCTAATGCAAGCCCTGCGCTGTAATTGTAACCATTTCCCTGATGTTTTCCATATTCCATCCAACCCGCCTGCCCGAGAGCGCGTAGTTTGGGCAATCGCGCCCGGTTTGCTCGCGTGACAAGAGCATTCATCTCCGATAAAGAGGCTTGTTTGGCCATCAGGTCGCCCCTTTGTTCTTCTGCCAATCGAATGAGCGCTGAAATCCCTTCCTTGAATAAAGGATTCCCCATCCCTTCGGGCCGCGTTTGGATTTGCAGCTGCGTATCGATGGGAAGCCCAAGCGCTGTGAGCAATTTTCCATAAGCAATGGCCGCGGCAGCCTTTTGCCGCGCGACATTCATCCGGATTTCAGCTACCGCGGCTTTGGCTGTGATGAAATCATTTCCGGCGCGCAATCCCGCATGGCATAATTCGTCAGCGGAGTCCATGATCATCCCTGCATCACAAAGGGAGCTGTCTGCCGATTCTAAAAGTTCGGAAGCATTCAGATATTCATAGTAGTCTGCCGCCACTTCGGCGATGATTTTTTGAATTGCAAAGTCGCACCCCCATTTTGCAGCTTTCAGGCCTTCCTTTGTCGCCAGGACTGCAGCACGGGTTTCTCCAAAATCAAATAAAAGGTAGTTGAGATTGAGTTCCCCGCCATAGCTTGTAAAAACCGTATTGGGGCCATTGGGAAATTTTACTTCGCGCGCATGGGTCAAATTTCCTTGCGCATTGAAGTGGGGATATTCATCGCTTTTTGCGATCCCGACATTCGCCTGTGCGCGTTTGACGTTTGCCCAAACTTTTTTCGTTTCGGGATTATTTTTCAAAGCGATATCGATCAGCTCCGCTAAACTCAACGGTTCCGCACAGAGCGAACAAAAAAGAAAGAGAGGAAGAAAAAAGAGTACGCGTAACGATTTCATGGGGCATTATTATAATAAACAAGCCATTTTTAATTAATCAGAAAATCGAAGGATCCATTCTCTTCAATATTTTGGGCTGCGTCCCAATATTTTTGAACATCGAATACCGGAACGTGGTCGTCCAGGTGTTTGAGCTCATGGTAAAAATCGGCTTCTTGGCCATCAATTGTGGCCCGGAAACGATAAAATAGAGAGCTCAGCTCCAAATTCTCCTCTTCCTCCCCTTCATCCCAATCGCCTAGAGGGTTATCGATGTGAATGTGTTCTTTAACCCAAAGAGGATAAATGATCGAGTAAGGGGTCTGCCGGGTGGGATTGAAGTAGCTGTCGAGAAATCGCCCGATCACAATGGAAGAGACGCTCAACCTAGAATGCCCGCCTTTCTTGCGCAGAGGCAGTAGATACGACTCCGTCAAAGTGAAAATATTATTCTCCCTGTCATCCATCGTGTACATGGGGGAACTTAGGGAAACATTCCCATATCTTTTTTGCAGGGCGTTCAAACTTTCTTCGGAAAGAGTAGTGAGGCCGACTTGCTGGACATATTGGCGATAGCTGTCCGCTTTTGGACCATAGGCGTGCCATACCGTGGACATTTCCGCGAACTCCTCGGAAATGACTGTCACAAGGGTATCGATCTGAGTAGGCTTTTCCAAACTGCAGAGAGGAAGAGGAACAAGGGAGTCTGTCTGTTTGGTCAGGGGAAGCCCCCAATAATAATTGGGAAAGAAATTATTTTTTAGCGAACCCCCTTGCAAACTCATCGTTGAATCAACCCAGTACTCCACTGCCTCAATCGTGATACGTAAAATGATATGATTAAAAGCGTTAGGATTTGGAAGTCTTTCGCAGAGAGCTTTCCCTTCTGAAGCGCCGACGAGGACAGGAGTTGAAGAAATACCCATCAATTGAAGAAACGTATGCAATAAAAAAGTTTTATCTTTACAATCTCCAAAACGGTGTTGAAAAACAAGGAGAGGATCGTGGGGTTTATGGCCCATGATCCCTTCTTCAAATCCCAGATATCTCACTTCGTCTTGCACAAATCGCAAGGCAGCCAAGGCCCGCTCCACTGGCTCCCCTTTCCACGACTTCACCAGCTCAACCATCTCTTCAGGAATAGAATCCTCTAACTCATCAGGCAGTGAGAAAAGGGGCGTGATCAAAGCGGCCACTTCCCCCCAGTTGCGAAAATCACTGACTTCAATGTAAGCATTGGGACGAAACCATTCCGGCTGGAATTCTTCATCGAGGCTGACTTGCGGATCTATCGCCACCCAAGTCCATTCGCGTAAAGAGTCAGATATGTCTCTAACGGTAGGCTCTATCGTCGTATTGAATTGCTTAATGGTAAAAACGTGCCCGGGAGAGGTCAGCAAACGGTGGGAAATTTTATTCAGCGCAAAACTCCCCTGAAAATTCATTTGATTGAAGTAATGGGAAGAGAAAAGAGGGTTTGATCCCATTCTAGAATAAGAATATTCAACGATGTCACCGGGACGGATATCCTCTAGAAAATAAACCACAGTCAATCCCCCATCGAACAATCGATTTTCGAGCCCTTCTTCCCTTTGTAGAAGTTCGCTTCTCGAGCTCATCTTATCGATCCAAATTCCATCGCGGAGAACCTTAATTTGATGGACAGTCAGTTTCTGAAATGCCGGATCGAAATCAATTTCAAATTGACCAATGACCTCAACACCCGTTTGCGAAAGAATTTTCGCCACCACATGAAAATATTCCATTTTTTCGGGAAAGTAATCCTGTAAATCGAAAAGGAGAAATTGCAAATGAGTAGCCTTCTCCTCCGCATTTTTTGGAAAATCGACAGGCACGACCCACTCCGGGACAGGGCCTTCTTGCCATAGCTGATCCTTATTCTCAAAGATCGAACCCAACAAGCAATGAACGGGAAGGAGAAGCAGAAGGATAAAACGAGTCAACATAAGACTACCCCATTAAAAAAAGAGTAGGATTGTTAACCCTTTATTTCATTGTTGTACAGAAAAAAAATCGTTTAGGCATTAATACTGTAAAACTTAAGAGGGAATATCAATAAATAACAGGATAACAGGATGGGGAGGATAAGAAAAAAATGGAGCAAAATTCCTCATCCTGTTCATCATGCCATTCTGTTATTTTTTCTTAAAAAAACA
>CAJCIW010000044.1 GCA_903970455.1 Verrucomicrobiota bacterium
AAGTCGCGCGTCCGCCCGTGTGGCTCATGAGGCAGGCCGGACGCTACATGCCCCAGTATCGCGCAATGCGAGTAAATCACTCCCTTTGGGAGATGTTCCATCGGCCCGAACTTGCCGCCGCAGTCACGAAACTGCCCCTTGAGCTGCTAGGCGTCGATGCCGCCATTCTATTTTCCGACATCCTCGTCATTGCGGAAGCTTTAGGGTTGTCTGTTCAGTTCCCAGAAAAAGGGGGGCCGCGCATAGAGCCGACGATCAAAACGGCTTCCCAAGTTGCTTCCCTTGTGTATATCCCCGTCGAACAATCGCTTTCGTATGTTTTTGAAACCATCAAACGGGTTAAGCGGGAGATCGATGTTCCTCTCATTGGTTTTTGCGGTGGCCCGTTTACGGTGGCGAGTTATTGTCTTGATACGATCAACCACGCGGCATTTGAACAGACAAAACGGTGGATTAAAGAAGACCCTGCCACTTTACATCAGCTCTTAACAACTCTTACACATGCGACCATTGCGTATCTAAAAGCGCAAATCGACGCAGGGGTGGATGTGATACAAATTTTCGATTCCTGGGCTAATATTTTGGACGATGATGCGTTTGCTGTTTTTTCGATTGCCTACTTAAAGCAAATCCTCGAGGCCCTGAAGCCAACCGGTATTCCCGTGATCCTCTTTTGCCGCGACTCCAGCTTGCGTGCGGAAAGTTTGGCCGAGATCAAGCCTGCCGGGATCAGTTTCGATTGGCACCTTCCGATGCACGAGTTGCGCGAAAAAGTACCGCTGCCGATTGCCGTGCAAGGAAATTTCAATCCCGAAATTCTCAAATTGCCTCATAAACAGATCATTGATCATGTCAAGACAGTTTTAACTTCTATGCAAAACCAGCGTGGATTCATTGTCAATCTCGGCCACGGCGTGACGCCGGACATTCCTCTTGAAAACGTCAAGTTATTCATCAATGCTGTAAAGCAAGCGTAGCAATCATTTCAGCATTGCAATGCATGGACAAAGTTTGTCATAAAATCATTGACAAATCTCTCTTTTGAATTGTAAGTTGTAGAAGCAAAAACAAATCGAATGGAGACGGGTGCGCAAACTTAAAGTCTTCACATCCTCATTGCTTCTCGCAACGATACCATCTACGCTTTTGTATCCTCAAGACGCTCTGCCAAGAACCGCTTTCCAATTACACTATGAACAAAAGTACACTGAACACGAGTACATTTTGTCCTATGATGATATTCTTCGTCTGTTCGATGAAATTGAATCCGGTGAATTAGAAAACAAATGCACTCCTGAAGAGCTCGAGAAGATTAAGCATTTTATCGCATTTTTGGCAAAGGAAGGGGCGCTTCCTGATAATTCCGAAGAAAGCTTATCGCTCGATGAAGATATCAAAGACCTTCTGAATGGAGAAGACAACCTTTATAGGAATGCCCCTTCTTTTGTGGCTTCTGGGGAATATCAGTATATGATTCTTCCCGCTGCCCTCAATGGACGTGGAGAAGTCATTCTTTGCAAGGGTTGGCTCGAAAAAAGATCGGAAGATGTTAAAAAGTTTGCCCAGAAGCATAAGAAAGCTCTCATTATTGGAGCAGTTGTCGTCGTTGCAGCTGCCGTTGTCGTTGTCGCTTTAGTATCTGCCTCTTCTGCAACAGCCGTAGCCGCAGCCGCGGGCGCAGCTGGGGCTGCTACAACTCCTGACTCGGACAAGAAAGAACAAAAAGAGGAATCTTCACCATCTCCTTCGCCTTCAACCGATATGACACTTGGGATGGCCGCTCCTCCCGAAGCCCCAATCTTAAAATCAACGATCGACGATCAGATCTTTTCCTTTAAAGAAAATATCATGCAGAACCAATTTTTCCACTCTACAAATCCAGTAAATAGGCAGCAAGAGCTTTCTTGGGAAGAGAATGGGAGAGCATTAGGGGCTCTTTTTGCTCATGACAGCTACAATAACCTTCAGCATCTAATTCTTTATCATCCTTGGCTTGCACAAGAAGTTCATGACATAAATGAAAAATACACTTTCTCTATTCCGGAAGGAAATAACGAAGCTGGGCACGCAGAAATCGACCGCAAATTCTCGACTGATTATACCTATCTATATTCGAACCCAGGCCAAGAAGTCGATTTTAATACACTTTCCTACCAAATCCGGGGAGAAAGAGCCTTGGCATTTGGATATTACAATCAGGGGATTCATGATTTAGGAAAAGCCATTGAGACAAATCCAACCAATCCAGTTCCTTATCTTGAAAGAGGAATCGCTTATTTTGGGGTAGGACAATATGATCGATCCTTAGAAGACTATCAGCAGTTTACTTCTCAAGCTCAAAAACCAAACCCGCTATCTGTTTCTGAATTCAGTCTCGGCTTTACAAAAGGATTGCCAAGAGGAATTTACGAATCCGGGGAAGGTTTATTCCTCTTTATTACCGACTTTGTAACGCATCCCATTCAGACATGTGGGCAAATAGTCGACTCTGTTACGACATTAGTTAACCTTGTTCGCAATGATGAATGGGGGGTCATTGCTGAGGCATTATCTCCCGAGTTGCGTCAGCTAGTGATTGAGTGGGATACCCTCCCCTCGGATATAAGAGGGGAGCTAGCCGGATATTCCATAGGGAAACATGGAACAGATATCCTCATTCCGGGAGCTCTAGCTAAAGTTGCAATTAAAAGCGTAAAAAGCGCACAAGAGCTAGCTGCTGTATGTAGGAATCTCCAAATAGCTCAAGAGACTCTTGTTCTTGAGACCGCGGCGGGAATTGGCAACAGCGCCAAAATTGCAGAAGTTGTGGGGGCAGGTCAAAGAACAGCTCGCATTGCCGAAGATTTAGGTTTTAGCGCCCCTGAAATGGGTAAGTTGAAACAAGCTGGACAGTTGGAGACAGCGATTGCTAATACCTTGGATTATATCGCACAAAATCCAGCAATGCGGGAATCTTTCGATTTATTTGAAAGAGCTCAAAACTTTTTAAAGTCTTATAAAGATTTTATGCCAGAATCTTATGTCAGAGAGCTTATTCATCAAACAGGCATCAAAACTTTTATTAGGCCAAAAGGCATTCCTGAAAATTACAAAGTTAGGCTTACAGATAGAGGTGCAGGGATGGAATATGTACACCCAACAAATACACATCTTCGGGTAAGGGTTATGCCTGGGAAGCCGCATAGTCCATTTCCTTATCAGCAGAAACCGTACATTATCCAAATGAAAGATGGGCAAGCCCTTGACAAATTCGGAAACAAAGTCAATAAAAAGGCTCCCGAAGCTCATATTCCATGTGATGAATTTGTTTATAGGGATTGATAGGTTTTATGTTAACAAACGAAGATAAAAAACAAATATTAGACAGCGTTTTAGAGACAGTTGAAGGCATTTCTAATAAGGAATATCAAAAGAGAGTATGGATTCTAGGTGAAGGATCTGAAGTCGATGACTTTGACGAAACTTGTTGCAATTTTTTTGGGGATGGGGATCCTCTTCTAGAGAATTACAAAGAATTTGGGATAACAAAAAGCGTTCAAATAGTCG